>JBBRUM010000414.1:0-3552 GCA_038247815.1 Tepidisphaerales bacterium
GGAAGGCCGAGGCCACCCCCGACCTGCACGCCGCCCTCAGCCGCCCACCCCGCCCCGGCGCCGAGCTGGGGCTTTACCCCCACATCCCCTTCTGCCGGAAGCGCTGTCACTTCTGCTATTTCCGCGTCTACACAGACAAGAACGCGCAGGACATCCGCGGCTACATCAACGCCGTCCTCGCCGAGCTGGCCGATTACGCCACACGACCCGCAATCGCCGGCCGCAAGCCCACCTTCATCAATTTCGGCGGCGGCACACCCAGCTACCTCTCCGTCGATCAGCTGCGCGTGCTGACCGACGGCATGAAGCGCATCCTACCGTGGGACAACGCCCGCGAGATCGCCATCGAAGGCGAACCGGGCACACTCAACGACCTCAAGCTCGCCGCGATGCGCGACATGGGCTTCACCCGGCTTTCCCTCGGCGTCGAGCACTTCGACGACCACGTCCTTGAGATTAACGGCCGGGCGCACCGATCGAAGGAAGTCCATCGCGCCTACGACTTCGCCCGAAAGATCGGCTTCCCGCAGATCAACATCGACCTCATCGCGGGTATGGTCGAAGAGACGGAAGACAAGTGGGCGGACACGGTCGCCAAAGCCATCGAGCTCTCCCCCGACTCGGTCACGATCTACCAGATGGAGATTCCGTACAACACGACGATTTATAAAGAAATGAAAGCCGAAGGCCGGCTCGTCGCCCCCGTCGCGGACTGGGAGACTAAACGTCGCTGGGTAGACTACGCCTTCGGCGAGTTCGAACGCGCCGGCTACTCCGTCGCCACCACGACCACCGTCGTGAAGAAGCCCGATGTCGAGTTCGCCTACCGCACCGGGCTCTTCGACGGCACGGACATCCTCTCCTGCGGCGTCTCCAGCTTCGGTCACATCAGCGGCGTCAATTACCAAAACCAGCACGACTTCCAGCCGTACATCGACGCCGTCGCCGCCGGCCAACTCCCCACCCACCGGGTCTACGCACTTTCAAACGACGAAAACTACATCCGCGAGTTCGCCCTGCAGCTCAAGGCCGGCTCGGTCGCCGTCGCGCCCTTTCTCGCCAAGTTCGGTCGCCATCCCGCCGAGCAGTTCGCCAACCCCCTCGCCGTGCTCCGCGACCGCGGCGTGCTCACCGAATCCCCCACGCACATCGGGCTCACCCGCCCGGGCCTCATGCAAGCCGACCGCCTCATCTTCGAGTTTTTCCTGCCCCACCACCAAACCGGCCGCTTCGCCTAATCGCATTCCCCATCGCCTGGACAAAGCACCCCCATGTCGCAACCTCGCCTCCCCTATACCGGCGCTTCGTACCTTGAATCCCTCCAAGACGGCCGAGACGTCTACATCAACGGCCAGCGCGTCTCCGATGTGACGACCCACCCGGCCCTTCGCAACGCTGCCCGCTCCGTCTCGCGCCTTTATGACGCGCTCCACGACCCCGTCAACCACCCGAACCTCACCTGCCCCACTGACACCGGCTCGGGCGGCTTCACCCACCGCTACTTCCGCGTCTCGCGTTCGCGGCAGGACCTCATCGCCGCCCAGTCCGCGATCGCCGATTGGTCGCGCCTCACTTACGGCTGGATGGGCCGCACCCCCGACTATAAAGCCGCCTTCACCAACACCCTCGGCGCCAACCCCGACTTCTACGGCCCCTACGCCGACAACGCCCGTAACTGGTATCGCCTCGCCCAGGAGACCGTGCCGTTCATGAACCACGCCATCGTCAACCCCCCGATCGACCGCCAGAAACCGGTCAGTGAGGTGAAAGACGTTTATATCCGGGCGGTGAAGGAGACCGACGCAGGCGTGATCGTCTCCGGCGCAAAAGTCGTCGCCACCTCGGCCGCACTGACCCATTACAATTTCATGGGCCAGACCCCCAAGTCCGCCACCGACAACCTCGACATGGCCCTCTCGTTCATCGTCCCCATCAACGCGCCGGGACTCAAACTCTTCTGCCGCACCTCCTACGAGCTCGCCGCACACAACCACGGCTCTCCCTTCGACTATCCCCTCTCCTCACGCTTCGACGAGAACGACGCCATCATGGTGCTCGACAACGTTCTGATCCCGTGGGAAAACATCCTCATCTACCGCGACCCCAAGCGCATCACCCGTTTCTTCGGCGCTTCGGGTTTTTTAAACGGCTACCTCTTCCAAGGCTGCACGCGTTTTGCCGTCAAGCTCGACTTCATCGCCGGCTTGCTCGCCAAGGCCCTCCGCTGCACCGGCGGCGACGAGTTCCGCGGCAACCAAGCCCTTCTCGGCGAGGTCATCGCCGCCCGCCACACATTCTGGTCTCTATCCAACGCCATGGCCCACAACCCCGACCCCTGGCACAAAGACGCCGTCCTCCCCGAACGCCAAGCCGCCCTCGCCTACAGCGTCCTCGCCCCAGACTGGTACCCCCGTATCCGCGAGATCATCCAGAAAACCATCGCCTCGGGCCTGATCTATCTGCCGTCCAGCGCCAGTGACCTCGCCAGCCCCGAGATCGCCCCCTATCTGGAACAGTACGTCCGCGGCTCCCACGGCATCGGCCACACAGAACGCATCAAAATCCTCAAACTCCTCTGGGACGCCACGGGCACCGAGTTCGCTTCCCGACACGAGCTCTACGAACGCAACTACGGCGGCTCCTGGGACGACGTACGCCTCCAAACCTACATCGAAGCCGACCGCGGAGGCAGACTCAAATCTATGGAAGCCCTAGTCGATCAATGCCTCGCCGACTACACCGAATCTGGCTGGTCCGGCCCCACTTGGCTCGACCCCACGAGTGTCAGTGTCGCGGACGTCTCACGCGCGAGGTCCAACGACGCACGGACGACTCCGGAAAAGGCGGCCGCCTGATCAGTATTGCTCAGTCGGGCACCATCACCGCCGGGACCTACAACGACGCCCGCCGCGCGTCCAATGACTCCACCGGCAGATCCACCGCACTACCCTGCAGATGAAAATACAATATCCGCTCCCACGTAGGTTTACGGGATGATAACTCATGCTTGATCCAGTGCAGTGAGGGAGAATCCATCAGTCCAGTCGCGTCCTCCTTCAGCTTCAGACCCACCAGCTGCACTGCTGCCTCCAGCTCATCCAACCGGTCCATAGTGCTCTGCAGCTCAGCCGGTGAATTAAGACTTGAACCGCAACAACCGCCCCGGTGACGGGGCGAGGGCATCGGGGCCGTGGTTTGGTTAGCAGCACGTGGTTCTACCCCCAAATAGCGGCTACGCCACCCTCAGGTGAAGGGCGCGGCGGTCGGCTTAGATGGTTGCATCCCGGAGCTCCCCAAGCCCCACCACGATCGCCCAGACGCCCCACAGCCACTCCCATAGGACGCAAAAAGCACGCCCGGCCCTCCCGCACAGGGCCCTTGGCTTGCTCATCCCGTGGAACCTGCGCATCAGCACACCGAGGTCGAAGCCGCCGGCGTGGATCAACGCCCGCTTGGCCATGTTCTCCCTCCCCCACAACTGCAGC
The DNA here is from genome assembly GCA_038247815.1 of Tepidisphaerales bacterium. GTDB lineage: Bacteria > Planctomycetota > Phycisphaerae > Tepidisphaerales > Tepidisphaeraceae > JBBRUM01. Next base: position 3,486 of record JBBRUM010000414.1, read on the forward strand.
CGGCGCATCCCACCCGTCTCGCAACAGTGCGCGAAGGAACGCTCGCGGAACTCCCCGCGTCGCCTCA
>JBBRUM010000415.1:0-3550 GCA_038247815.1 Tepidisphaerales bacterium
GCGGCAAAAAAGGTCGCGAAGAAAACCCCCGCGAAAAGCGCGGCCAAATCCGCCGCCCCGTCTCCCGCCCTCCCCAAAGTCGGCTCGCCCGCCCCCGCCTTCTCCCTCCCTTGCTCACAAAACCGCACCATCTCCCTCGCCGACTTCGCCGGGAAAACCCTCGTCCTCTACTTCTATCCCCGCGCAGACACCCCCGGCTGCACCGTCGAAGCCTGCGGCTTCCGCGACGCCATCGCCTCCTACGGCAAAATCAACGCCCACGTCCTCGGCGTATCCCCCGACCCCGTCAAAGACGTCACCAAATTCGCCACCAAGTTCAAGCTCAACTTCCCCCTCCTCGCTGACGAACACCACGCCATCTGCCAGGCTTACGGCGTCTGGGTCCAAAAAAGCATGTACGGCAAGACCTACATGGGCGCAGCCCGCACCACCTTCATCATCAAGAACGGCCTCATTTCCCATGTCATCGAAAAGGTCAGCCCCGATGGCCACGAGTCCGAAGTCCTCAAGCTCCTCTCCGCCTAACCCCGATACACCACCACCCCACGCCCCTTCATGCTCACCTCAGTGAGCATCGCCCCCCAGCACACATCCCACCCGCGACAAAACGCCCCTCCGCGATCCCACCGTTCGCCGCACTTTTTTATTGCCCCCCGTCCCGCCTTCTGCAACGATGCTCTCAGCGTCCAACCAACCCCAACACGCCACACCGAAGAAGGACCCCTCCCATGGCCAAGAAAGCAGCACCCGTCACTCAATCCGCCTCCACCATCGAACCTCCACAGACAAAATCCCCCCCCGTCACCAAAACCCTACCCGCCCAGCCCGCCGTCGGCGCTGAACACCCCAGTTCTCGCGCCGGCCCCATCGCCCCCACACCCCCACCCGCAGATCTGCATCCCGCCACTCACGCCGAAATTACACACCTCGCCAACACCATGTGGGCCCAAGGCGCCCCCGGCGGTCCTCTCGACCACTGGCTCGCCGCGGAACGCCAGCTCCTGTGCAAGTAACCTACTCGCACACCCGTGGCAGATTTCCTCCCCATCTTCCCCCTTCCTGAGGTCGTGCTCCTGCCCCGCGCGGTCATGCCCCTTCACATCTTCGAGGAACGCTACAAGTCCATGACCGCCGACGCCCTGGCAACCGACGGCCGAATTGCCCTGGCCCGCCTCCTCCCCGGCTGGGACAAACGCCCCACGTCCATCCCGCCCATCGAAGAAGTCATCTGCACAGGCAAGATCCTTTCGCACGAACGCCTCCCAGACGGCAGATACAACTTTCTCCTCCAAGGCGAATCCCGCGTACGCGTCCTCCGCGAAGAACGCATCGGCCTCTACCGCGCAGCCGAGGTGGAACCCCTCGCCGAACCCACCGTCATGGAAATCGACGTCGCAGACCTCCGCCAACGGATGCTCCGCCTCTTCACCGGACCCCTCGCCCGAACCCAACTCGGCCCCCAATTCGAACAACTCCTCCGATCCATCATCTCCACCACCGACGCAGCCGACGTCATCGCCTTCCACTGCCTCCCCGACGCCAGCGAAAAACAACTCATGCTCGAAGAACCCAACGCCCGCCTCCGCATCGCCCGACTCGCCAACCAACTCGACCTCATCGCCCGATCCCTCTCCGCACAACCCGAGGGCAATGGCCCCGGAATCAGCCTGAACTAAAACACATGCAATCCAGTCAATGCAATCGTTGGCGACAAAGTTTGTAAGTCTTTCATGCACAACACCTTTGGCGTTGCGCAAACATTTCATGCAGAATGCCCCGTACCGCCGTGCGGTCACCGCCCGCCGTTCCTATGTGGTATTTTGCTTACGGCTCAAACCTCAACATCACCGCCGTCGCCGAGTGGTGCAGGCATCACAGCCAGCGCACGCCCCACCTCAAACCCGGTAAACCCGCAGTTCTCGACAACTACCGACTCTGCTTCCCCGTCTTCTCCGAATATTGGGGCGGCGGCACAGCCGACATCGTCTACGACCCCGGCAAGTACGTCGCCGGAGCAATCTTCGAACTCTCCGAAACCGAAATGAAAGTCCTCGACCTCAAGGTCGCCCGAAAACTCGACGGCGACCGCGAAATCGGCGTCTACAAACGCATCGAAATCAAAGTCGCCCCCCTCGGCAGGGGCGAGCCCGTCATGGCCTTCACCTACCAGGGGGTCAGCATTGAAAAGTACCACATCCCCCCCACCAAACCGTACATGGACCTGCTGATTCAGGGGGCGTACAACGTCGGCTTGTCGATGATGTGGATCGCCTACCTCCAGTCCTTCTCCATCCAAGAAGGCCGTCCCCCCAAACCCCCCACGCCCAACACCTAACCACCACACGACGCTTAAACGCCAAACTGTACCGCCGAACCTCACGATTTATCACACGTCTCTCCTTGATTGCCACAACACCCCGCGACAACCTTTCCCATAACGAGGCACCCCCTACCCATGTCTGACATCTGACATCTGATATCTGACATCTGACATCTGATATCCCTTGACCCCCCCCGCCAGTTCCCGAATACTTCATCACACATGTCCCGCATCATTACCCACCGTGCCCTCGAGCCCCTCAAGAAGAACTTTCCGAGTATTGGTTTGAAGGTTGGCGAGTTTCGGGGTCAGGTGACCGTGGTTGTCCCCCGTGAGCACCTCAAAGCCGTGCTCACCTTCCTGCGGGATGACGCGGCGTTGCGATACGACATGCTCTTCGAGCTTAACGGTGTCGACTACCTCAACTTCCCGGGCGGAACGCATCGCTTCGGGATTAACTACGGCTTGCTGTCGCTGGCGAACAATTGTCGCTTGTGGTTGAAGGTGTTTCTGGATCCCACGCTCCCCACCGGTCCGGGGACGGCTCCGACGGACGAGGACGCCCCCACCAAGGGCGATCCAGGGCTGATGGTTGACTCCGTCACTGATCTCTACGCCTCGGCTGACTGGATGGAACGCGAAGCCTACGACCTGCTCGGGTTCATTTTTATCGGTCACCCCGAACTGCGCCGAATCATGACGTGGAACGGCTTTGGTTCACATCCTCTTCGGAAAGACTACCCCCTGCGTGGGGTGGGCGAGAGAGAGCGATACAAGATCATTGCCCGCGACGGTGCTTAGGTCAGGTGGTAATTTGGGGGGAAGGTAACAGATCTGCGGTATCATTAATTGTCATTTAATTGCGAAAGCAGGCTCATTCCGCCTGTTGTATTCAACCCTTGAGTGCTGCGAGGTTGAATATTATTTCCCACAGAGTGCCCGAATTCGTTTGCCCTCCTGCAACTTTCGTCCAACAACAGAGTTGGGAAAGATTCTTCTCGCCCGGGTCGCCTCGGTGGGCAGAATGGTGCATAGTCTTCATAGCCTCGTCGAAACAAGATAAATCCAGGAGAGAGAAATGAAATTGAACCAGCTTATTGCTGCCGCCATCGTCGCGGCTACCGCCATGCCTGCAATCGCCGCGACCGTGTTCTCGGACAACTTCTCTGGCGCCCACCCGAACATCGCGACGCAGACGTTCAACTCCGGTGCCACCACCGGGTTCAGCTA
>JBBRUM010000416.1:0-3543 GCA_038247815.1 Tepidisphaerales bacterium
CGAAACCTGCCGTCGTTGGTGTTGAGCACGTCGCCGATGCGAACGACATTCTCCTCCAGCGCCGGACCGACGATGAACGGTTTGATGGTCGATCCCGGTTCGTACGGCGCGACCAGCGCCCGGTTGATCCGAGCCTCTTTCTCACTGGCGAGGTACGCGCCGGGCTCGTACGTCGGCCAATTGGCCAGCGCCAGCACCTCGCCGGTCCAGGGGTCCATCACGACCACTTCGCCCGACTTCGCGCCGAACTGCGCGATGCTCGCCCGGAGTTCCTGCTCGGCGATCATCTGAATGTTGGCGTCGATCGTCAGCACGATGTGCTTCCCGTGCACCGGGGCGATGTAGTCCTGCTCGGTGACCGCGATCGGCCTGCCGCGCGAGTCGGCTTGCTCGCGCAGGAACCCGTCCCGCCCGCGCAGCACCCTCTCGTATCGCGATTCCAGCCCGTCGATCCCCACGCCGTCCGCACTGATCCCTCCGAGCACATGCGACGCCAAATCCACCAGTGGATAGCTCCGCACGGGCATGGGGGTGAACCCCAGCCCGGGAATCTTCAGCGCAGCAATCGCCTCGGCTGCCCCGTCGTCGACCCGCTCGACGAGTCGCACGAATCGCCCCTCGGGTTTGACGCGCACCATCCGCACGATTTCCGACGGCTCCCGGCCGAGGATCCCCGCCACCTCCGTCAGCGCCGCGTCCATCGCGCGATCCACACCGACGTCAGCCGGCGCGTACCGACCGGGGAACACCCGCTTCGCCTTTTCCACCTGCTCGGCCGAAATCTCGTTCACCTTCCTCCGCCGCGCGATCAGGTCGGCGCGTTCTTCCCGGAGCGCGAGTTGCTTCTCGGCTTCGCCGGCGAACTCCTCGCCCATGAACTTGGGGTCGGCGAAAAGCACCTTGCTCTGCGACGTCCCGGCAAGGAGAAGTCCGTTGCGATCAAACACGCTTCCGCGCCGCGACGGCAAAACCTGCTGCCGGTGCTGCTGCCGGTCGGCTTGCCGCACCGTCTGCTCGCGGCCGTAAGTCTGCAGGTACGCCACCCGACCCGCCAAAGCGCCGAACCCCGCCGCCACCAGCGATAACACACACGCCGCGCGCGAAATCGAAAACACCGTCATCGCACAGTCCCTTCTCGTTTCGCGAACCTACTCCCGCGCCGGCGAAACCCGCGAGTCCAGCCACGGCCTGCCACCAACAACACCACCCGCGCCGTCCACCTCGCCGCCGCTTCCACCCATCGCCCCCACACCCCCCGCCCGCTGAACACGCCGCGTCAACGCCTCGGGCGTCGTCACCGTCGCAATCTTGAGCTGCTGACCCCACAACCGCGACTGCGCAGCCTCGATCCGATCGTGAAGCCGGTTCATCTCAAACCGGTCACTCAACCGCTGCTGCCTCAGTTGCAGCAAACTCACGCTGAAAACAAAAATCCCGACAATGCAAAGGAGGAGCTTGAGCATGGCAGTACGCCCTTTATCGGCCCAACCCGCTCCCGAGGATGAACCCCCGGCAGGGCCCACTTCTCCACCAACGAAAAACCCGGCGACGCGTCTCCGCGCCGCCGGGCGTCGTGTCTTTCCAGTTCCCAAAGCCTTAGTTCGCCGATGCCGACGCGGCCTTGGCCGGTAATTTCAGCGTCATCCCCGGCCGAACGATGTCGCCGCCCTTGAGCACGGCGCGGTTGAGCGACTTCAGCTCGCTCATCGGAGTGCCCGTGCGGTCGGCGATCTTCCACAGCGAGTCGCCGTCGCGGACCTTGTACGTCGTGCCCCGGGCCGCCTGGGCCGGGGTCTGGTTCTGGGGGGGGGGGGCGAGAGTGGGGTTGACGTCCTGAATCGGGGGCAGCACGCCGCCCGCCTGCTGGGCGCGGTCCGCCACCGCCGATTCGACCACCGCCTGTTTGCCCGGCAGCGAGGGGATCGTGTAGGTCTGGCCGATCGTGATCTTCTCCGCCCTGCCGCCCATCGCGGGATTGGCTTTGACGATCAGCGTCTCGCGGCTCTTCGAATAGCCGCCGTAATACTTGACGGTGAGTTTGTAGACCGAGTCTCCCTCGACGGCGACGTGGCTGCGGACCCCGGTCGGGCGCGCTGGTTCGGTCCTTTCACCGCGGCCCGCCGTGTTGTTTACGACGGCGTCGATCTGTTGCTCCGGGGTGGGGCGATCGGGCGTCACGATGACGACGTGGTTGGACTGCGACTGGGTCGAGGGGCCGTCCGCCATCAGCGGGATCTGCGGGCCGCTGGGCGAGGTCTCGTGCGAAACCACCATCGGGCCGTTGCGGTCGCCCGCGGTTGTGGCTTCGGGGGTGGGCGGAACGAACCTGGCGGGGTTGGACGGCGGGCCAATGCGGATCACCTGCCCGGGCCGCATCGCCCCGCTGAGCTGGTCCTGCGTCGCCACCTGCGACGTCGGCTCGACGACCGGACGCATCACCACCTGTTCGATCGGGTTCGACTGCCCGCCGGGGACTTCTATCCCCCGACGCAGCGTCTCGCTGGACGTGGACAACTGTGCACGGCGCGGCTCGGTCGAACTTTGAATGTGGTCCGACAACAGCACACCGATCACGATGATAAACGCCAACCCGACAAGCAAACCGATCTTTGTCTCGCGCGTCATGGCCACCGATCAGCCCTATCCCGCGCCGTCTTCGGCGGGTTCGACTGATCGCTCCGAGGCTTGTATCCCGACGGCTTCCGCCGCCCCCCGACGCGTCCGGTAACCCCTTGTTCGCCGGGACACTCTCCGGAAAACTCAGGCATGACGCTCGAGGACTCGCAGCTTCGCCGACCGCGACCGCGGGTTAACCGCAATCTCCGCCTCCATTGGACTAATCGGCTTCCGGCCGACCACCCTGAACAAGCCCGATTCTTCCGCAAGCTTAAACGCCTGCTTCACCAATCGGTCCTCTCCACTATGGAAGCTGATCACCGCCAACCTGCCTCCCTCCGACAGAAAACCCGGGGCCAGCCGCAACAGCTTGCCCAGATTCTCAACCTCCCGGTTCGCTTCCATTCGGAGCGCCTGAAAGGTCCGCGTCGCAGGGTCAATCAGTCCCGGGTCGCCCCGATTACCAATTGCAGACCGCACAATATCAGCCAACTGCTTCGTCCCTTTAATCGGACCCACACGCCTCTCGGCTGTAATCTTCCTGGCGATCCGACGACTCAGCCTCTCATCCGCGTTCTCATAAATCACGTCCGCAATCCGCTCCTCAGGCCAACGGTTGACAATCTCCCCCGCCGAAACACCCCTCCCTCGGTCCAAACGCATGTCCAACTCCCCATCGACCGACATCGACATGCCATACGCCGGGTCGAACAACTGATTCGTCGACACCCCAAGGTCCGCAAGCACGGCGTTAACCTTCTTCAGTCCCGCCAAACCCAACACCTCGCCCAGTTCCGCGAAGTTGGCGTGGAACAGCCTTCTGGTGCACTTCAAATTTTCCAGTTGGGTCGCCGCGAATTGTAGATTCTTCTCGTCGGCGTCCATCCCGACCAATGTCCCGCCCTCTCCCACCAGCTCGCCGAGCAC
>JBBRUM010000417.1:0-3518 GCA_038247815.1 Tepidisphaerales bacterium
GAAATGGCGTCTCGCGCCGGCTTGGGGACGTGGGGATCGACGTCTCCGAAGATCACGAGGAGCTCGCCGGCGATGGAGGAGAGCTTGGCGAGGGTGCCCGCGTCGGGCTCCTTGCCGAGCTTGCCGGAGTGCACTCCGGTGGGGTAGGCGCAGACGGTGGCGAGGCAGCGGGGGTCGAGGGCGGCCCGCATCGCGAGGTGGCCACCGATGCAGAAGCCCATGGCCCCGAGCTTCCCCGCCGCGACGTCCGGGCGGGTGGCGAGGTGGTCAAATGTCGCGGTGGCGGTGGCGTCAAAGTGGGCGACGGGCGTCTGCTTCGCGAGAAGGTTCCCGTACATCCTCCCGGCGTCGTCGTAGCCGATCACCAGACCCGGGGGAACCGCGCGGTGGTAAATCTCGGGTGCCGCGACAACAAACCCGTAACCCGCGAGCCGGTGCATCGACCGGAGGATCGGCCCGGTAAGCTGGAAGATCTCGGAATACAGAACTAGGCCGGGATAGCGGCCGGGCGGCTTGGGGGAGGCGACGTAGGTGCGGCAGGGCAGCTCGGCGATGGTGAGCTCGACTTCGGCGGTTTTGATCTGCATGGCAGGAGCGTAACCGGGGGAGCATGACGGCTGAAGGGAGCAATGGGAGAAGGCCGTCACCGGAGGGGTCGTGGCGGCTTGGCGAGTGTGCGGGGCGGGCCGCTAGCGCTTGCGGCGCGCGACCAGGGCGATGGCGGGAATGAGCAACGCAAGCGATGAGGGCTCGGGGATGACGTTATACGTGAACTTGAACACCGAACCGTTAATACTCACCGCATAAAGCTCGCCGAAACCGTCCTCGCCGAAGGAGACGAGGCTGTTCGTGCCAATGACCGAACGGTTGGGGTTGACGAACCCGGAGAGGTCCAAGTAGTTGGTGGGGAGATTGGTGTCGCGGTTGTAGGTGAACGACCCGATCCGGCCGGAGATGTAATCGGCGAAGATGTACCGGCCCGCAAGGGGGGCGACCTGGGTACCGCGATAGACGTAGCCGCCGGTGATCGAGCCAGTGAACTCGCCCGGGAAGTTCGGAAACCCGCCGGAGTGAGTGTATTCAAAGACGGGGCCGGTGGCGTTACCCGGGGCGGGGTCACCAATGCCAGGGGTTTGGATGGTGCCTTCGCGCGGACGCCAGCCGTAGTTGCGACCCGGGGCGTTGAACTCCTCGACGTTGATCTCCTCTCGGCTGTCTTGGCCCACATCCCCGATGAAGAAATCGCCGTTGAGGCGGTCAAAGGAGTTGCGGAACGGATTCCGTAGGCCATAGGCCCAGATGTCCGTGCGGCCGTTCGTGCCGTTGAACGGGTTGCCGACTGCGGGAACGGCGGGGCCCGAGGCGCCCACGGTCACGCGAAGGATCTTGCCCCACTGGGAGTTGACGTTCTGCGCGGAGTTCAGGGGGTCGTTCCCGGCGCCGGAGTCGCCCATGGCGATGTAAAGGTTATTGCCATCGCCTGGGCGAAACCCAATCCATCCACCCTTGTGATTGCTATTGCCGTGCTGGGGGACGGTGTAAACGATCTGGTCTAACGTGGCCGAGTTGCTCCCGACGGGCAGGATATAGCGGGCGATGGTTGTGTCGCGGGTGGCGGAGGTTTGATTGCTGTAATTGACGTAAAACGCCCGCGAAGTGGCGAAGTCTGGCGCGAACGCCATCCCGAGGAACCCGCGCTCCCCGGAGGTGTTGACGAGGGATGCGAAGTCGACCACGGGCGTCGGGTTGACCACGCCGTTCTCGATGACGCGAACCCGGCCCGAACGCTCGACGACGAACAGTCGCGAGTCGCCCTCCGGTGCGGTGACGAAAAGCGGTGCCGACAGCCCGGTAGCAACCCGTGTCAGAGAGATATTGGGCGCAACAACTTGAGCCCGGACAGACGAAGCGAAGAGCGCAGCAAGTGCAACGGAAGCGATGCATGTACGACCGAACATGTATTTTCTCCCTCGAAAGTATCAGTGGAACGACGACTAATACCATGAGTTGTACCTCCGCTTGGGTGGGAAAGTCGAACACAAAATGCCTGACAGGTGGTTTTCGGGGACGGCCGAGGAGGTGACAACGGGGTGGTCCCTTGCGTTGGGGTCGGGTTCGGCGTTTACTCGGGCCGCGATGAAAAAACTGCTTGTTGCCAACCGTTCAGAGATCGCCATCCGTGTGTTCCGGGCCGCCACGGAGCTGGGCCTGCAGACAGTCGCGGTTTATACTTATGAAGACCGTTTCGCCCTGCACCGGTTCAAAGCCGACGAGAGCTACCAAGTCGGCCCCGAGGATGGCGGCTCGCCAGTAAAGGGGTATCTGGACGTCGACGGCATTGTTGAAGTGGCGAAAAAGTGCGGGGCGGACGCGATCCACCCGGGATATGGGTTTTTGTCGGAGAATGCTCATTTGGCGAGGGCATGCGCGACGTCGGGAATCAAGTTCGTCGGGCCGACGCCGGAGATGCTCGAAACGTTCGGCGACAAGACGGCAGCCAAACACCTCGCCCGGAAAACGAAAGTCCCCACCATCCCCGGCACCGAGGAGGCGCTGTCCGACCCGAAAGAGATCAAGCGCGCAGCCAAGGAGATCGGATTCCCCCTGATGATCAAAGCCAGCTTCGGCGGCGGCGGGCGGGGCATGCGCGTGGTGCTCAAGGAGGAGGAACTGCTTTCCAAACTCGAGGAGGCCCAGCGTGAAGCCGGCGCGGCGTTCGGCCGGTCCGAGGTGTTCCTCGAACGCTACATCCGCAACGCCAAACACATCGAAGTGCAGATCCTCGGCGACGAACACGGCAACCTCGTGCACCTTTGGGAACGCGACTGCTCGGTCCAGCGGAGGCACCAGAAGGTGGTCGAGATCGCGCCGTCGATCAACCTGCCGATGTCGTTGCGGGTGGCGATCTGCCAGAGCGCGGTGCGGCTGACCAGCGCGGCGAAGTACCGCAACGCGGGGACGGTGGAGTTCTTGGTGGATGACGACACGAAGGAGTTTTACTTCATCGAGGTCAACCCCCGGGTGCAGGTGGAGCACACGGTGACGGAGGTGGTGACGGGGATCGATATCGTAAAGTCGCAGATTTTGATCGCGCAGGGGCACAAGTTGCACGAAGCGCCGCTGAACTTTCCGGCGCAGGAGAACATCGCGACGCGCGGGTATTGCATTCAATGCCGTATCACGACGGAGGATCCGGCGAACCACTTCATTCCGGATTATGGGAGGCTGTCGACGTATCGCTCGCCGGCTGGGTTTGGGATTCGGTTGGACGGGGGGAGTGCGTATGGGGGAGCGCAGATCACGCCGTTTTTTGATTCGCTGCTGGTGAAGCTGTCGGCTGCGGGGAACACCTTTGACGAGGCGGTCAAGCGGACGGACCGTGCGTTGCGGGAGTTTCGAATTCGCGGCGTAAAGACCAACATTCCGTTTTTGGAGAACCTGATCCACCACCCGACGTTTGTGTCGGGCTCGGCGACGACAACGTTCATCGACTCGACGCCGGAGTTGTTCCGATTTAC
>JBBRUM010000418.1:0-3517 GCA_038247815.1 Tepidisphaerales bacterium
CCCTCTGTCAATCCTCCAACCTCTCCCCGCGAACGTGTCACCCATGTCCCCGGTCACTACACGCAGAAAACTCTTGACGACACCTAACAAATACAGTACAATCTCCACGTGCACCCCCTCCCCATCAAATTCCCCACCCACCCCCCTCCGTGCCTCCAGCCGGTACCCCGGCGCGCGGTTCAATCCTCCGCATCCCCCAGCCCCGATCGTGCAAACCCACCAACCACCCACCAGCTCCGCAATAACCGTCGCTCTTCGAAATCTACCCACCCGTACCACCTTTAACTCCTTTTTCTAAAAACACTTAAACCCTCCCAGCCCACCTCAACTCTCCCCAACTCAATCCATCAGAATTTAACAAAAAGTACCACATTTCACTTTCACTTTTCCTCACTAACTTGCACGCCGCACCCTTCACTTTGTCACTCTCCTACCCCCCTTTGTGCCCTCCGCGCCGCCAGCCGGGACCCGGCGTGCGGTAAACCTACCCTCCCTCCCCGCAACATTCTTCCAAATGTCCCACAATGGGGCGCAATGTCCCACATTCCATTTTCACTCCCCAGCCCCCTCCCCCCCTCCCCTCGTCCTATCTCCCCCCTCCTCCCCTCTGTGCCTCTGTACTTCCGTCCACTCGTGCCTCTTCTCCCCTCCCAAAATCAACTACCTCTCCGCGCTAAGCCCCCCCCACCCATGTCACCCGCACCCTTCAACTACTAAATCACGATCCCCGGCTGGCTGGCCAAGCCCATCCACTATGCACTTCCCCTCGTCCGCACGATCTGCCAAGCCTCATGCTCCTCTGGGCGTCCTCCTCCACCTACTGGTCCAACCTGCCGTGTTATCCCCCGCTGCCGATTCTCGCCATCGTCTTCGTGCTCTTCGCGGTCTGGTCGTTGTGGATCGCCAAGGGGTTCCGCTGGCGACTCGCGTTTCTCGCCGCGTTTCTCGCCGCGTTTCTCGCCGCGTTTCTCGCCGCGTTTCTCGCCGCGTTTCTCGCCGCGTTTCTCGCCGTCGCCGTCTGGTTCATCACCATCCAACCGTCGCACGACCGGCCTGGGTGGCCCGAATTCGGCGTCATGCCCCACGTCACCGTCGACGGCGACCTCGTCACCTCCATCAGCGTCCGCAACTTCACCTCCCGCGCCCGCGACGACTTCGACGTCAAATACGAAACCCGCTAGGTCCGCCTCTCCGACCTCAAAACCGTCGACCTGATCCTGTCCTATTGGAGCATCGGCCCGGTCGGGCACACGTTCCTGAGCTTCAAGTTCGAGAATTCACCGCCGATCTGCGTCTCCATCGAAACCCGCCCGGAAATCGGTGAACGCTTCGCCCCGATCGCCTCGATGTTCAAGCAGCTCGAGCTGATCTACCTCGTCGGCACGGAGCAGGACCTCATCGGCTCGCGCGCCGCCGACCGCAACGAACAGGTCTTCCTCTACCGCATCAAATTGCAGCCGCTGGCCGCCCGCCTCCTCTTCCTCGTCCCTCTCGAACGCACCAACCAGCTCCACTACCAGCCCGAGTTCTACCACCTTTTGAAAAACAGTTGCACCGTGAACATCGTCCGCCACGCCAACACGATCGGCCGCGAAGGCCCCTGGGACCTCCGCCACCTCCTCAACGGCTGGGTCGACCGTTACCTCTACGACGTCGGCGTGCTCTATAACCAAACACCCTTCGAGGAACTCCGCGACCGATCGAACATCACCCAGACCATCAAAGACGCCTACGGCAAGCCCGACTTCTCCGACCTGACCCGCGCCGGCCTGCCCCGCCCCCCTCCCCCCGTCTCCCTCCCGCCACTGCCGCCCGCCACTACCGCCCGCCACTACCGCCCAACCGCGCCCCCCGGGCCAACGCCCGATAACACCTACGCCGCACCCGACTACCTTTACTTCCGCCCCCTACCATCACACGATACCGGATAGCCCGGACCAAACGCCCCCTTCCGCTCATCCCCCACCCGGGGTGCCCGCCGATGTTGCTCTCCATGGAGGTTCTTACCATGAACTCGTCTCTCAAATCCCTCGCCGTTCTCATCGCTCTCTCGCTGGCCGTCGCGCCCGCCTCCGCCCAGCCCGCCAATTCCAGCGACGGCGTCGAGCAAGCCCGCATGAACTACGAGGGCCGAATCCTCGGCAATCAGGTCACCCTCCGATCCGGTCCCGGCGAGAACTACTACCCCGTGATCCGCCTCGACACCGGCGCCACCGTCATCATCAACGGAATCAAGTTCGACTGGCTTCGCATCGTCCCCCCCGAGGGCACGCACTCGCTGATCGCCAAGGAATTTGTCACCGTAACCGGCAACTCCGGCCGAATCTCCGGCACGGTCGTCAACGTCCGCTCGGGGTCGACCCTCAACTCGCAGTACTCCACCATCCACGGCAAGCTCCAAAGAGGCGACGCCGTCGACATCCTCGGCGAAGTCGAACTCGACGGGAAAACCTGGCTAAAGATCAAGCCCCCCCCGGGCACGACGCTCTTCGTCAAGAAGGATTTCGTCGAGCCCGTCCGCGCCCTCGGCCCGGCGGTGATCCCGGTTACGCCGCTCACCACCCCGCCCGCTACACCGCGCGACCCCGTCGCCGGCCCGGCGGTCACACCGCCCTCCGGCGGCGCAGCCGGCGGAGGCGTCGCAGGCAACCCCGCCGACCTCAACCGCGACACCGGAACCGGAATCCCTGGAACCGAACTCGCCAACCAACCCCGAACCTCCACCCCCGCTACCCCGCGCGAACCCTCCTCCATCGAACTCGCCCGCGCCTCCGCTCAGCAGCAAGCCGAGGTCGCCTACGACCAGGCAGAAACCACCTGGCGCGCCGCCATGGACAAACCCCTCGAAGACCAGCCCCTTCCCGAGATCCTTTCCCGGTTCGAAGCGCTCGCCGTCAATGAAGACCTCCCCGTCACACTCCGCCAGCAATCGGCTTCCACCGCCTCCTTCATCCGCTCGCGCAACCAAACCCGCGAAGACGTTCTCAAACTCCGCCAGTCCCAAGCCGAAATGCAGGCCCGACTCCAACCCCTCCAAGCGCAAAACCGCCAGCTCGCCGACCAATTCCGCCAAGCCGACATGAACCGCTTCACCGCGATCGGCCAGCTCCAAACCTCCACCCTCGCCAACCTCCACCGCCTCGTCGACCCCGCCACCGGCAGGACGCTCGTGTACCTCCGCTCGACCGGCGGCGCGACCGTCGGTCAGTTCGTCGGCGTCAAAGGCCCCCTCTCCCGCGACGAGAACCTCAACATTCAGCTCGTCACCCCCGAATCGATCTTCCCCATCGACCCCGGCTCCTTCGGCAGGGGCACGACGGCGGAGATCTTCCCCCCCTCTCTCCGCGGCCAACTCCCCACGACCCAGCCCGCCCGGTAACCGCCCCGTCCCGCGCCCCCTGCCCCCCTCCCGAAGCAACATTTAGCGTTATCGGCAGCCTCCCAAGCCACAAGCTATTGGTCAATTCTCCCCTTCGTATCCGATACAGGGAGATAGACCCCCCCGGGGGGCCCCCCC
>JBBRUM010000419.1:0-3502 GCA_038247815.1 Tepidisphaerales bacterium
CGCCGCACCCGCTCCTCACCCACCGCCGACAGCACGCCCGCCCCCATGCCCAACGGTCGCGCCGTCTGCCCCAGCAGTCGCAACTGATCAAAGTGCGACACCACCGCCGACCAATACTCCCGCGCCGCCACACCCCCCGCCCGAAGCAAGTCCGCCTCCGGTAAGCCGATCACCGCGCCGGACGTCATCCCCGACAGCTCCCCGTCCAGCCACGGCTTGACCACCGAGTCGTACTCTGTCCAGTCGAATCGCAGGCCCTCGCGCGGCGTGTTTTTCACCGTCGGCTGAAGGCGGGAAAACCCCACGTCCACCCGGTTGGCCCGTGCGAGGGTCACCATCTGATCCAGTCGCTCGATGGCGGGCACGTGGGCCGGGTCCAACCGGCTCAGCAGCCTCGGCTCGACGCGCCCGAACTGCTCCGGCCAGGAACGCACGAGCGACTCCCACCCCACCTCCCGATACACCGTCATCGGCGGCGCCTCGGACAACGCCAAGTCGTCCACCGACAACTCCAGCCGCGCGACTTTCCTCCCCTGGCCCTCCCCCGCCGTCAGTTGCCCCGTCCACAGCCCCGGCTCGGCCGCCAGTGGAGCACGCCACTCCACGTACACCAGCTCCGTCTTCGCCGGAACCCGGAACCGGCCTTCTCCCAAATCCGCCAGCGGAACCAGCACGCGCGGCAGCCTCCGCCCAGCCGACCCCGGCCCGCCGTCCCGCACCGCACTTACGCCCCGCGTGTCGGCTGTGATCCACTCGGCCCGGTACGCCCGCACACCCCAAGCCGCCGCCTTGCCCACCGCCTCCAGCTCCGGTCGCTCGACCCCGCCCTCGGCTGAGTTCCATTTCAGTCCCGCCCACTCCAGCACGTAATCGCGCTTGCCGTCCCCGCCGTTGGGCCGCAACCACGCCTCGCACCACTCGTTCCGCGCGCCCCGAGCAACAACGCGATCCCCCACCACCTCGGCGTTCTCCGTCGGCCCTCCCACCCACCTCACCACATCCAGCCCGGTGGAATCTCCCGCGCCAGCTCCTCCCCCCGCTCCTCCCCACGACCCGCACCCCTGCACGCCCACCGCCGCCAGCACCGCAAAGGCCAGTAACGAAACACACCGCGATGAATTGACTCGATTGCGCATGGTCTGTGCAGCTTCGCCCCGGGTGCCACTCAAATCAACGAATTGAGCACGATGCCCTGACACACGTCCGCCGCGGCGAGTATAAGCGCCATGCGTGAATTCACGCTCATTCCACAAAGAAAAGGGCGAAGATCACGATTTCTCAACTCTACTCTGACATTGGCACGCCGTTTTCTCTTCCCTTAACGGGCGGCGCGTTCCACGTTCACACTCAAGTGATAGCCATGACAACGCTCCTCAGCGACGGTCAAGTCGAGTTTCGGTTCTTCCGACCCGAAGCGGTCCACATTCGGATCGCCGGCTCGTTCAGTCGGTGGCTTCCGGTTCTCGAAATGCAGGCGCTATCCAACGGCTGGTGGCGCGCCCTGCTCGCGCTCCCTCCCGGGGTCCACCGCTTTCGCTACGAGGTCGACGGACGATGGTTCACCGACTTCGCAGCCAGCGGCGTCGAACCCGCCTGCCAAAAGCTCCACTCACCCTGCACCCTCGACTCCATCGTCATCGTTCCCGAAACCGCCTAACCCCGCGACCCGCCTATCGCCCACAATCAACCCCCGAATTTCCTCCTCCGCCAGGTCTCACGGAAGTTACCCTCCTTCGCGCGACCTACTTTTTCTCCCCCGCCACCACCCCCAACGCCGCCGCCACCAACCGGCGACCGTCTTCCACCGAGAATGTCGCCTGAATTCGTACCACCCACGTGTCCAGCCCCGACGGCTTGCCCAGCGCTGCCAGCTTCACCCAATCCTTCCCCGTGGTGATCACCGCTTCCGCCCCCGCCGCCCGCGCCTCGCGGCCGACCTCCGCCCATTCCACCGCCCGGTACGCGTGATGGTCCCGAAACGCCCGCGACCCCGCGAGGACCGCCCCGAGTGAACTCACCGTGCCCAAAAACGCGGCTGGGTCCCCCGTGCCGGCGACGGCAAACACTCGCCGCCCGCGCACCACCTCCGGCGACCATCGCTCTCCCCCGTCTGTCGTCACCGCCACCACACCGTGCGTGCACCGCAGCACCGGCTTGCCCGGTGCCCATTGCGCAATTTCCCCCTCCAGCGCCGCCAGCGCCTCCGCTTGCGCCTGGTCCGCCCGCGTCACAATCACCACATCCGCCCGCCCGAGCCCCGATACCCGCTCGCGCAACATTCCCCTCGGCAAGACCCGCCCACCGCACAACCCCTGCCTTGCCGACACCAGCACCACCTCCAACTCCCGCCGCACCCGCCGATGCTGCATCGCGTCGTCGAGAATAAACACGTCCGTCTCCGGCCGCTCGCTCAGCACCGCCGCCGCACCCCGCACACGGTCCGCGTTGGCGAACACCGGCACGCGCCACCTCCGGTCGTCACCGTGCCCCTCGGACACCGCAGACGCCAGCTCGGCCGCCTCGTCGGAAACCCCGTCCACCTCACGGTACCCCCGGAGCAGCACAGCTGGCTTGGAGTCGTGCTGCACGAGCTGCCCCGCCAGATACGCCACCACCGGCGTTTTCCCCGTTCCCCCAGCCGACAAGTTCCCCACGCTGATCACAGGCCTGCCCAACCCCCGCGACCCCAGCAGCCCCCGCTCATACGCCGTGTTCCGAGCCCCCACCACCGCCGAATAAACCCCCTCCGCCCCAGCCGCCAGCGCCCGCAACACCCCCGCCCGCACCCCGGGCTTGCCCTCCAGCATCACCTCGCGAAGGTAAGTTTCGACCAGACCCATCGCCGCCAGTCTCCCCGCCGGCGTACAACCGCACAACACCCGCGCACCCTATCACCCCAGCGCCAGCATCGTCCCAAACATCACGATCCACACGATGTCCAAAAAGTGCCAGTACATCGCCGAAAGTCGAATCCCCGTGTAGTTCTCGTGGTCATAGGCCCCGCGCGTCGTCTTCACCGCCACCACCGCCAGATTCACCACGCCGCCCAACACGTGCAACGCGTGCAGCAGAATCAGCACAAAAATCAACCCGTACAAATGGTTCCGCGACTCCAGGTCCTTGGCTGCAAAGTGCGCATCGACCAACTGCCACAGCCCCGGAATCTGCACCAGACAGAAAAGCACCGCCAAGGCGAGCGTCAACCAGATCCACTTCCGCGTCTCGGCTTGCCGCTCCAACCTGATGGCCCCCAGCGCCAGATGAATCGTCATGCTCCCCGCGAGTACCACCACCGTGCTTAGCCACAGCAACCAAGGCAACGACACAGACGCCAACGCGGGCATCGTCGTGCCCGTCAGGCGAATGATGATGTAGCCCACCATGCTCGACAAAAATAACATCGCCAGCGACGCCAATCCCAACCACATCCCCACCAGCGCCGTCCCGGCAGGCACCGAATGGTCCGTTCTCATTTGAGTCATCACACGCACCTCCCCCCACC
>JBBRUM010000420.1:0-3486 GCA_038247815.1 Tepidisphaerales bacterium
GTGACGGGGGGTTGGGGATTGCGTATTTGGTTTCGCCGAGGCGGTATCGGGCGATGATAGCGCGGGTGATTTCGACGACGGTGCGGAGCGCGACGCCGCTGATGGCTGAGATTGCGGCGAGGTGGATCGAGGATGGGACGTTTGGGCGGACGGTGGAGCGGGAGGAGGCGACGGCGCGGGTGCGGATGGCGAAGAGGATTTTGGCGGGGTATTGGGGGAAGGGACATCGGTGCGGGTTGGCGGTTTGGCTGGAGTTGCCGGTGGGGTGGACGTAGGAGTAGTTTAAGGTGAGGGCGGAGCGGAAGGGGATTTTGGTTAGCCTAGATGGCCGCCCATGCCAGAGGGAAACGACTGGCATGGACTTCGGCGCAGCGGAAGGGGATTTTGGTTAGCCCGGATGGGGTTTTTGCGGTGGGGGCTCGGGGGGAGACGTCGCATGTTCGGCTGTCGTTGAGCGCGGTGGAGAGGAGGGAGGAGTTGCGGACGGCGTTGGAGACGTTGGCGATGGTGCTGGAGAGTGGGCCGGAGAGGGGAGAGGGAGGGGGAGGGGGAGTGAGTTTTTTGAGGGGGTGTTAGGACGGAGCCCTCATCCGGGTGGGTACAGCGACCTCTCCAAGGGGGAGAGTTGGGGGAACGCCTGTGGCTACGGGCAAGAGCCCTGTTGGGGTTTGGGGGGAGTCGTTGGACGTGTGGGGTTCCACGGTTTGCACCCGTGGGTACAGTGCGGCGCCCCGTTGGGGCCCGCGGGGTGGGGGTGGGGGGAGGATTCGAGTCAGCTTGGGGGGTTAGTTCCAGGGGATGAGGGTGGGTTCGAAGGGGGTGGCGAGGTCGGGGGCTCCGGGGACGATTCGGATGGCGAAGCCTTGTTTGCCGGTGGCGTGGCATTTGATTACGCCTTCGTAGCGGTATTGGTTGGGGGCTGGGGATTCGCGTTTGGCCATGGGGACGACTCGGGGTTCGACGATTCGTGAGGAGGTGTCGAGACGGCCGGAGAAGAGTTGGACGTCGATGTCGCGGGGGTCGACGAGTTCGGGGATGGAGACGATGGTTTCGACGGTCATGGTTTCGCCGACGCGGTAGTGGCCGTTGCCGATGGGGCGGGCGGAGAGGATTTTGATGTCGGACCAGTGGGTGCGGAGGCGGGCTTTGGATTGGGCGAGTTTTTTGGCACGGGCGAGGTTGTCTTCGGCGAGTAGTCGTCCGCGGCGGAGTGCTGGGAGGTAGAACATTTCGGAGTACTCGCGGACCATTCGATTGGTGTTGAAGACGGGTGTGAGCTGTCGGATGGAGTTTTTCATCCGGTGGATCCAGTCGATGGGGGTTTTGCCGTCGGGGCGGTTGTAGAAGAGGGGGACGATTTCGTTTTCGAGGGTTTCGTAGATGGCGTGGGATTCGACCATGTCCTGGTGGTTTTCGTCGGAGTATTCCTCGCCTTTGCCGATGGGCCAGCCGACCTGGGGTGTGTAGCCCTCGTCCCACCATCCGTCGAGGACGGAGAAGTTGAGGACTCCGTTGGCGGAGGCTTTCATGCCGGAGGTTCCGGAGGCTTCGTGGGGGCGGCGTGGGGTGTTGAGCCAGACGTCAACGCCTTGGACGAGCATGCGGGTGGTGGCCATGTCGTAGTTTTCGATGAAGACGAAGTTGCGGCGGATTTTGAGGTCTCGGCAGAAGGAGACGATGCGTCGGATGATGTCTTTGCCGCCGTTGTCGGCTGGGTGGGACTTTCCGGCGAAGACGAATTGCACGGGTCGGTCGGCTGATAGGATGATTTTGCGGAGGCGTTCTTCGTCGCGGAGGATGAGGGCGCCGCGTTTGTAGGTTGCGAATCGTCGTGCGAAGCCGATGGTGAGTGCTTCGGGGTCGAGGGCGGTGTCGGCGCGTTCGACTTCCTCGTAGGTTGCGCCGCGTTCGCGGAGTTGTTTTCTGAGGGTTTGGCGTGCCCAGGCGACCATGCGTGCTTTTCCGCGTTCGTGGGCTTTCCAGAGTTCCTCGTCGGGGATTTGGTCGACGCCTTCGAAGACGTTGAAGTTGACGGGGTTTTCGGTCCAGTTTTCGCCGAGGTAGCGTTCGAAGAGGTCGTTGAGGTCCGGGGAGAGCCATGTGCGGACGTGTACGCCGTTGGTGATTGAGCGGATGGGGACTTCGTTTTCGGGGACTTGTGGCCAGAGGTTGTGCCACATTCGGCGGGAGACTTCTCCGTGTAGTTTTGCAACTCCGTTGACGCCGTCGGCGAGGCGGATGGCGAGTACGGCCATTGAGAAGCCCTGTTTTTTGTCGGTTGAGTCCTGGCGGCCGAGGGCGAGAAAGGATTCTTCGTCGAGTTTGAGCGAGGGCCAGTAGTTTTTGAAGAACTTGGCGATGGTTTCGGGCGCGAAGACGTCGATGCCGGCGGGGACGGGTGTGTGGGTGGTGAAGAGGCAGGTGGCCATGACTTGCTGGCGGGCTTCGTCGAAGGTGAGTTCGGGGTTGGCGGCGAGGAGCATGCGTGCGCGTTCGAGGGCGAGGAAGGCGGAGTGGCCTTCATTCATGTGGAAGACCTGGGGGTGGATTCCGAGTGCTTCGAGTGCGCGGACGCCGCCGGTGCCGAGGACGAGTTCCTGGCGGATGCGGAGGTCCGTGCCGGTGCCGTAAAGGCGTTGTGTGATGTCGCGGTCGGCGGGGGTGTTGTCCGGGAGGTTGGTGTCGAGGAGGAAAAGGGGTACGCGGCCGATGTCGACGCGCCAGACGTGGGCGAAGACGGTGGAGTCTGGGAGGTCCACGGAGATGCGGACGGGGTTGCCCCGGGGGTCACGGAGCTGGGTGACGGGCATGTTGAAGAGGTCGAGGTCGGGGTATTTTTCCTGTTGCCATGCGTCGGGGGAGAGGTATTGCTGGAAGTATCCCTGGCGGTAGAGGAGGCCGACGGCGAGGAGGGGGAGGCCGATTTCGGAGGCGGATTTGAGGTGGTCGCCTGCAAGGACGCCGAGGCCGCCGGAGTAGATGGGGAGGGATTCGTGGAGGCCGAACTCGGCTGAGAAGTAGGCGACGAGGTTTTTGTCTTTTTCGTCGTGAGCGGTGGCGAACCAGCCTGGGGCGTCCATGTGGGCGCGGAAGGCTGCGTAAACGCGTTTAAGGTGTGAGCGGTAGCCGGGGTCGGCGGCGGCTTCCTGGAGTTTGTGGGTGGGGAGTGTGTTGAGGAGTTTTCGGGGGTTGTGGCCGACGTCGTCCCAGCGGGCGCGGTCGAGGCGGCGGAAGAGTTCGAGTGCGTCGGCGTTCCAGACCCACCAGAGGTTGGATGCGAGTTCGGAGAGTTCGCGGAGTGTCTCGGGGACGTCGGGGGTGACGAGGAATTCTTTGAGGTTGGGCGGGGAGTAGTCGGCCATGGTGGCAGTCCTTGTTGGCGGGGTCGGGAGAGAGACGGGAGTGGGCGGTGTGCGAAGCCCCATTGTGGGGTTTCTGGTGGAAGGTTCAATGTGGTTATCGGCGATTAAGCCTGTGGTTCGAAAC
>JBBRUM010000421.1:0-3485 GCA_038247815.1 Tepidisphaerales bacterium
ATGACCTTGTGCCCCGGTTGGAACGCGACCCGACGTGCGGGATTCTAGGTGAAACCCGCCGGATAAGGAAATGGAAACTGGGGGGCCGGTTTACCAGTAGACCAGCGCAAAAACGGCCGCGGCGAGGAAGATTCGGTAAACGCCAAAGGGGGTGAAGCTGTACCTCCGAATGAACCCCATAAACCCTGCAATCACTACGTACGCCACGATGAAACTTACTACCGTGCCGATGGCCAGATAGAAACACTGGTGGACGGAAACGTCAGGCGAGCGGAGAAACTTGAATAGTTTGACTCCGCCCGCGCCCAGCAGTGCGGGGATGGCGAGGAAGAAGCTGAACTCGGCTGCGACGGGGCGGGAGAGGCCCATCAGCAGGCCTGGCATGATGGTGGCGGCGGAGCGACTTGTTCCGGGGAAGACGGCGGCGAGGATCTGACTTACACCGATGATCAAAGCATGCTGCCAGCGCATGTCTTCCATACGCTCAATTCTGGCGGCGGGGCGCAGGTATTCGACAAGGATCATCAGAACGCCGCCGATGAGAAGCGCCCAGCCGATGACGAGGGTTTCCAGCCCGTCGCGGGCGTTGTAGAAGGCTTCAGCTTTCTCGGCGGCGAAGTATCCGACGCCGAGTGGGAGCGTAGCGAGAACGAGCATGAGGAGAAGGTGCCGGCGCTGCGCGGGCTCGAGGGGCGCATGGTTGCTGTAATTTTCGGGGGGGGCTCTGATTCCCAGGATGTCGAGCAGGCGGTGTCGGAAGAAGACGATGACGGCCAAGATCGCGCCGGTTTGGATGAAAACGTCGAAGGTCTTTCCGAATTCCTTCGAGACAATCGGGCCCATGACGGCTTCGGCGAGGCGCATGTGCCCGGTGGAGGACACCGGTAGGAACTCGGTGACGCCCTCGATAACACCTAGAACAATTGAACGGACGATGTCATTCACATTGGCAGTTATCGGGCAAGGGCTACCCCCTACGCCAGTACCGGCGGGAGATTTCTACCCCCCGCCGGGGCGGTAGATGGCCACGGTGCGTCGGATATAGCCGAGACTGCTGACAACGGTGACGACGACGGTGGTCCAGATGCAGATGTCTCGAAGCAGGGTGGTATAGAAAACGATCCGCGTGGAGTGGTATTGGTCGTAGGCTTGGAAGGTGGGGAGGTAGTTGA
This sequence comes from Tepidisphaerales bacterium, assembly GCA_038247815.1. GTDB lineage: Bacteria > Planctomycetota > Phycisphaerae > Tepidisphaerales > Tepidisphaeraceae > JBBRUM01. The sequence goes on from JBBRUM010000421.1 coordinate 1,173, forward strand.
CGTAGGCGAGGATGACGAGGATGGTGACGGACTGGACGACCATTTTGACTTTTCCGGCCATTTCGGCGCCGAACTTGTGGCCGCCGGCTTCGGCGGCGCCGCGGATGGCGGTGACGAGGAGCTCGCGGGCGAGCATGATGACGAAGACGGCGGGGACGACGCCGGTAATAGTCTTGGCGACGAAACCCGGGCCGGGGACCTCCTGGTCGGCGATGATGAAGTTCTTGCCGGCGAAGAAGGCGAACGAGCCGAGAACGAGAATCTTGTCGACGAACGGGTCGACGATTCGACCGAAGGCGCCCTCGACGTTCCATTTTCGCGCGAGATAGCCGTCGAGGAAGTCGGTGAAGAGCGCGACGACGTAGATGGCGAAGGCGATGTTGAGGAACCAAGGGCTACCGCGGCCCTCGTATTGGTAGAAGGAGAGGACAACGAAGAACACCACGGCGAGAAGCAGGCGAAGGCCGGTGAGCGCGTTGGGGATGTGACTCTTCATGCGCTGGTCCGCGACACCCGAACGACGGGGGCTTGGGGCGGAGGATTGTAAGCGCGATCGACGGGCAATCACACCCTGCGCTGCCGGAGCAGTATCGCGGCGGTCACAAAGAGTACGGTGAGGGGGCCGGCGGGTTCGGGGATGACGGGGAATAGTCCGGCGCGGTAGATCGTGCCGTCCCCGAAGTCGGCGATGTAGAAACCGAGGCGACCGTCGTAGGCGACGTCGATGGGGTTGGTAAACCCGGAGGCGATGCGCCAAGTCGCCCCAGTGGCGATGTCGACAAGGACGAGGTCGGCGTAGGGGATCGCGTCAGTACCGGGGGAGGATTCGGAGACGCCGCTGTTCCAGCGTGTGACGAGCGCCCAGAGCCGCTCACCGGCGGGGACCCCGGCTGCGCTGGCGAGGGAAAGGTCGGCGGTGAAAACTTCCAAGCCGTTGGAGGAACTGCTCGGGCCGAGGCCAACGGGAGCGGCGGAATTGTGGAGCGTGTTGAATCCGGGGCGGCTTGAGTAAAGGGCGTCGGGGGTGATGGACAGTGCGGGTTGGGAAGATGACGTTGAGGCGGGCAAACCGGCGATGTCATAGCCGTAGTTGGCCCCTGCGAGGGCGCGGAAGAGCTGGTCGTGGATATCGTTGGCGAGGTCTGCGTCGGTGCGGTCGCGGAAGTGAGATGTGTAGCCGCCGCTGCCGCTCGTGGCGGAGGCACGGCCGAAGTTGTTGGTGAAGTAGATTTCGCCGTCGGGGCCGGCTGCAATTCCGAAACCGTTGCGGGTTCCGGCGGAGTGTACGGTGAGCTTGTCTTCGGCGGTGCTCGTCAGCGGGATGAGGGCGAGGGGGTTTGGCTGGTCGGTGGTGGGGTTGGTGAAGAGCAGCGCGTCGCGTCCGGCGAGGAGGTTGCCGGTGGTTCCGTTGGGGCCGTCGCGGAGCTGGGCAGCGGAGGTGGCGCTGGGAACCGAGGCGAGATTGCCGATGGTCGAGATCGTGCCACCGTAGGACGTTTCGCCGTAGCTGAAACCGGTGCCTTGGAAGTTGAAGAACCCCCCGCCGCTGACGGGTCCGGCGGATTCGTCGCGATAGACGCCGGCTGTGTCGAGCCCGGCTTGGCCGTTGCTGGTTCGTATGCCAATACCGACAAAGAGCTGGTTGCCCCTGACCGCAATCTGGTTCATGGCGTGGTCGCCGATGGGGACGCCGCGAACGAGGTCGACATTCACCTCTCCGCCGCCGCCCCACGTGGTGTCGGAGTTGGGGTTGGAATAGCGGGAGAGGGATGCCTCGAAGGAAGTGGCTTGGCGGGAGACATACATGTAGGGGCGTGGGGTGGGGTCGTCGGGTGTGGTGTGGGTGGCGAAAGCGACGCCGAGGGCCGGGCCGACACTGGTCGGCTGAGGGTCGAAGAGCTGGCCGGAGGAATCGAGGGCGAAGCTGAGCATGGGCTGGAAAGCGCGGGCGACGTAGAGGCGGTTGTCCGGCCCGAATGCGATTTGGGCTACGGTGGACGCCGCGTTGGTGTCGGAGGCCTGCGAGAGGTTGAACATGGGGGAGAAGCCGGGAGCGACGACGGGTGCGGCCAAGGCTGGGGTGGCGAGTGCGGCGAGCAGGAGCAGAGAAAGTGCGCGGTGTCGCATGGGAGAGTAGTACCACTGGAATGGTGGGAAGCAAAGGATTCTTGAGGGTCGAGGGTGGGCGAGGGCGGGTCGAGGGTCGGGGTGTAGAGGGTGGGGGGAGGCGGGAGGATAGCCGCGCGTCGCGTACGGGGTGTGCTACATGGGGGGCGGTAGGAACGAGCCCACTCACGGCGGGGTAGCGTAGAC
>JBBRUM010000422.1:0-3481 GCA_038247815.1 Tepidisphaerales bacterium
CAATCGCCGGCGTACCCGCATACGCCCCACTCAGCGCCGCCAATCCCCCCGTCGCCGTCGCCCCCGCCGAGTGCGCATACCGCCTCAGGTTCCGCACAATGTTCTCCGCCGTCCGCCGACCGTTGAGCACCACCGTGTTCAACGACGTCCGCGAGAAACTCGCCATGTCCGTCATGTGCCCCCGGCACGCCTCGTGAAACGCCCCCGCCCCCGCCATCCGCTGCGACGGCGGGTGCGACACCGACGCCATCCCCATCGACAGCAGCACCGTCCGATTCGCAATCGCCGTAAACAGCGCCGCCTTCTCCGCCGACGTCACAAACGTCAGCCGCCTGCTCTTGATCGCCTTCGCAAGGTCAACGCACTCCAGCATTCGCCGCAGCACCGGCATCGACGGCTCGAAAAGCAAAATCATCGCGTCCGCCGGAACCCGCGAAATCAGCTCCACCAGCGGATACCCCAACCCCGTGCCATGCACCGCAAAACACACCTTCCCCCCCACCTCGGTCGACGCAATCAGTCGTCGCGCCTCGTCCATCGGATCATGTCGCGAGTGCAGCCACATCGGCCTGCCCCCCGCATCCGACACCGGCGCAGTGAAGTGCCCCGACCGCGTCGCCACCACCCCCGGCAACTCCTCCTCAACCAACTCGTCCAACTCCCGCGCCAACCTCAAATCCGCCGAGAACAACGCCCCCAAATTCGCCGCCAGCACCCGAGCCCCCTCCGCCCCCGTGCCCCCACCCACCACCGGAGGCGGCGCGTAAGTCGGGGTTGGTGTTAGAGTTGCGGACATGTCGTAGCGCACCTAAGGTAAGACCGCCCGGGGTCAACCCGGCCCACTGTTTATCGGACGCACCCAACCCCTAAGTTGAGCCCGATCACCCCCTCACCCGTTTCAGGAGACCCCGTGACCCTCGAGGACGTCCTCTTCGCCCCCGAATGGTGGATGCTCGTTGCCGGAACCCTCCTCGCCGTCGTCGCCTTCGTTTTAGGAAACCGACGCCTCGACAACAAATTGATGGCCTCCTCCGGCGTCCTGCTCCTGTTTGTCGGAATCTGGTGGCTCATCGGCTGGTCCGTTGAAACCTCCCGCGAAGCCGCCCTCGGCGGAACCCGCCGCTTCATCGCAGCCGTCGTCGCCCGCGACGAACGCCTCATGACCGAACTCCTCTCCCCCGCCGCCACCCTCGGCGCCTTCAACCGCGACGACATCGCTTCCTCCGCCAAGGTCTACGCCGACCAATTCGGACTGAAATCCGCCCTCATCACCGGCAGCGAGCTCGAAGAACGCGGCTCTCAGGTCAACTGCACCATCCGCGTCATCTCCCAGCACGAAGGCGGCCAACGTAACTCCCCCGACACCCTCCCCACAGACTGGCAGTTCACCTGGGGCAAAATGCCCGAATCCGACGGTGGAAAGTGGAAAATCGTCCAGATCACCCCCATCCGCATCGGCAACCAGGAAGTCTCCGGTATTGTTGGCCGATTCTTCACCCGCCGCCCAAGCTGAATCCTCACCTACGGCGACACCAATTTCCCGTCCCGCAACAGCAGCGTCCGATCCGCCTGCTTCGCCAGCGAACGGTCGTGCGTCACCATCACCAGCGTCTGCCCCTCGGTGTGCAACTTGTTCAGCACCGCCATGATCTGCAAACCGGTCTCGGTGTCCAAGTTCCCCGTCGGCTCGTCGGCAAACAGTACCTTCGGCCCGTTGATCAGCGCCCGCGCAATCGCCACCCGCTGACGCTCCCCACCCGACAACTGCCCCGGCCGGTGCTTAAGTCGGTGCGACAACCCGAACTGCTCCAACAGCGCCTTCGCCTTCTCCCGCTGGGGATGTCTCACCCTCAGCCATTCCCCCACCGAGTACTTCACAAACGCACCCAGCAATGTGTTCTCCAACACCGAAAGCTCAGGCAGCAAATGGTAAAACTGGAACACAAACCCAAAGTCATTGTTCCGATACGCCGACCGCTCCTTGTCCCCCAGCGCCGCAATATCTCTATTGTCATACCTGATCGACCCCGCTTCCGGCCGATCCAAACACCCCAATAAATGCAGCAGAGTCGATTTCCCCGATCCCGACCGCCCCTCGATCGCGACAAACTCCCCGGCTTTGACGGCAAAGTCGCAATCCTTCAGCACCGTCACAACGGCGTCGCCCATCTTGAAGGACTTGTTGATCGATTCTGCGGAGATAAGGTGCATGGATTGGGGAATTTCAGGGTGAGCAAAACTACTCAAAACGCAACGCATCGACCGGGTTCAACCGCGCCGCGTGCATCGCCGGGATGATGGCCCCCACCACCGACGACACAATCGCCACCCCCACAATGATCACAGCCGACTTCGGATCCACCACGTTCGGAATCGTGTCAAACGCGTACACTTCCGGATTCCAAATCTGAATCCCCAATAGGTCGCCCATCTTCTGGTGCAAGTAATTGATGTTGTGCACCACCGACCACCCCAGCGCCAGCCCCATCGCCCCGCCGGCAATCCCGATCGCACACCCGTACCCGATGAAGATTACCGCCACGCCCGCCGACGTCGCGCCCACCGATTTGATAATCCCGATGTCCTTCGTTTTCTCCGCCACGATCATGTAAAAAATGCAAAAAATCAAAAACACCGACACCACTGAGATCATCGAGAACAGCGTGGTCACCAGCGCCACCTCCTTCTCGATCGCCCCCAGCCACTTCGCCTGCGACTGCTCCCACGTCTGCACAACCGGCGGGATCCCCATGATCACGCCCTTTTCCTCCAACACGGCTGCCACGATCTTCTCCACCTCGTCGCGCACCGCCATGAGGTCTTTCACCCCCGGTTTCAATGCGATGTGAATCTCGGTCGTCCGCGCCGGGCTGTTCTCCACGGCGGCCATGTTCAAGTCTTTTTGGAGCAGATCGAACGGCACGTACACCGTGTTCGAGTCGTACTGCCAGACTTTCGTGCGTGAGTCGTCGACGATCCAGTAGTTCCGTTCGGCTTTGTCGGTGAGGTCGAGTGTCCCGCGGTCGCTGACGTTGATGACGGTGAGCCTCGTCGGCAGTCGGTAGAGGAACTCGCCTCGGTTGACGATCTTGCCCGTTTCGTCCTTGCGGATGTTGAGCACCCCGGCTCCGGCGATCATCCCCGACCACTCCGAGGGGGGTGTCGTGCCCGGCCTACGGTTGGGAAACCGCGAGTCGTAGGCAGCCGCTGGCAGTGGAAGGGCGAATGACGGTTTGGTGAGGTTCTCAGCCGCCTGGGCGCGCAGCGATCGCCGCTGCTCTTGGCTGAGGTCGAGTTTCGAATCGTCCGCGGCTTCGATGAGGCCCTGATACTGACGGAAAAGCGACTGCGGAAACCGGTTAATCTGGCCGATCTTGTCGATCTCCAGACCTATCACCTGCACGCCGGCGTTCTTCTGGTTGTCGATATTGATCAGCCCGAACGTCTGGATCTGTGGGGCGGCCACCCGAACGGTGGGCAA
>JBBRUM010000423.1:0-3457 GCA_038247815.1 Tepidisphaerales bacterium
AGAAGTCTCTGCATCGGCGAGCGAAAGAATTGGGCTACGAGTTGCGAAAGGTGGAAACGCCCGCCTCAGCCGAGCCGCAACTGGCCTGAGTGACAAGCCACGCCGTCCAGGTCCGATCTTTGACAACACCACCCCACGCGACTGCCCGACAAACCCGTCAGGACGGTTCGCGGAGACGGTGCGCGCCGAGGGAGGATTTATGTCGCAAGTTGTACGGGAGCAATCACTTAGGCTAGCCTAACGTTCCTGGGGCGGCGGGCCTTTTCGCATGTAAAAGACGCTTGACGAGCCGCATCACCGCGGCCAACACGTACATGTTGGCCACCATGAGAAGTACCATGTACGTTGTCTGCCCCTCCGGAGTCGCTGGCTTCCAGTTAAACAAATAGTATGCCGGCAAGCCGACCACCAGGTTCGTAGGAATGCCCGCAGCGATGAAAACAAATTGCGCGCCGTAGGCCCCCAAGTTCATGGTACCGGTGCAAACCCCGATGAGAACCGCAGGGATTAGCGGAGCGAGTACCCTGCGTCGGACTTGAAGCTGTGCCAGGATTTTCATGGCAGCGTCCAGGGGTTCCGGGGTGCCATGGTGAACGGGCCGGGAACATAGTAGCCTGGGACTTCGTTCTGCATGAACATATGGTCTCGACCGCCTCGGTTCGTGTCGTCCAGGTAAAAGACGGTGCCGTCAGGCAGGGTGATGCGCAAGGCCGCGTGGCCTGGCGGATCGGTAAAGACGCCGATGATCTGAGATACCGTGTTGTTGTTGTCCCAACTCACGGGGTCGATCTTCACAAGTCCCAGCTTCTCCAGCTTTTGGATCAGCTTGAAGTTGGTTTGCTGATACTTGTCCACCCATTGGTTGCAGTCGCCAAACACGCCGACGCTCCCACTCCACGCCATGTTGTCGGCCGCGTGAGCCAGTTCGAGGACTGCGTTGGTGATGGCGTCTTTTTTGGCTTGCGTCCACGTCGGGTTGGCGTTGATGACGTTGCGAATGTGACCATCACGACTCTCCCGTGCCTCGGCCCGTGCCTCGGCCTCCACCGCACGAGCTATGGCAGCTTCGTGGGGAAGCGGGTACGGCGCCCCTGGTTCTGGGGGAAAAGATGAAGGCACGTCACGCCCTTCAAGAAACTGCACCTGCAACTTCGTCTTCATCGGTCGCTCCTTGGCCCGAAGGCCGAACGACACAGCTCAGCAGCGGCGGGGGCCGAGTGAGCTACGAATCCCGAAAAGCCTACATGCCCCCGCCGTCTGCTGCAGCGTCTGGTTCGGCGCGACTGCGGATCGGTTACCTGCAACGTGCAATCTCCATGGATTAATCGAACAGCTTGCCGATTTCCGTGCGAGTACGTCGGCTCAGCTGCGTGTAGGTATCGGCCAGCCCTTGCGTGCTTCGCATGGGTTCAAATCCAGCCCAGTCCGGAAACAAGCTCTGCGCTATCTCCCACGCGACGCGGAACTGACCTTCGGGGTTACCGAGGATGACACTGGTGCGATACCTTAGGACCGGCCTGAGACACCATAGCTCACGGACCCGGAATTGACCCGGCCGGGGAAGTTCATCGGACCATACCAGCGCGTCCGATACGGCATCATATGACACCTGGGTTTCGGGTGTGGCTCGGAGCGAGTTCATAACTGAAGCGATGTGGGTCAGTTGCCCCTCGATCTCATCCGACATGGCTCCCCTCTCTCTTGGTGGCGCGATATACCAGGCGCGGGCCCGCAGCACCCGCGCCCGACAACTAACCTACAGGGCCGGGATGGCTTGCCAGACGATGCGGAACAGCGGCACCGTTCCCGGGCCGGTCGCACCCGGGACGAGCGACACCGTACCGCCGAGGATCGTCTCGCCGCGCTGAGCCGCCAAGCCGAGCTTGATGGCCAAGTCGGCGTTCACGACCGGACCCGTCTCCACAACCAGCGTGTTGGCCCCTTGCTGCCGGGCCGCGTTCACCACGGCGCGCATGAACTCACGGCTGGCGTTCTGGAGGAAGCCGATCTCGACGGTCGCCACCCCGTTGACAGTCGTGACCTCGGCCGCACTGCCGGCGACGGCGACCGTCGTGGTAGTGGTGGCCGCCGCGCCCCCGAACGTGCCGACGCCGAGGACGATTTCGCCGCCGGCGAACAGCCCGATCCCCACCGGGACGGCGACGACGGCCGTGCCGCCGAGCAGTTGCAAGTCCGAGGCGGTGGCCAGCGTCGCGTCGGTAAACCCGACTGCGTGTACCGTCCAGTCGGTCGCCGCCCCGACGGTGCTGTTGTACCAGTTGCCACCGATATTGCGGTCGAACCAGGCGGAGTAGTCATCCAGCCATCCCGCCGGGGTGATCCGGTCCTCGAGCCGCTCGCACCCGAGCCTCGCCTTCGGCCGCTGCGGTCGCACCGGCGTGCCGCTGTCGTCGGACACACTGGACAGCTTGCTCATGACCCGCTTCAACATGTGAGTCTCCTTGGTATTCCTCGCCGAACGACCCAGCTCAGCAGCGGCGGGGCTATTGAGCCTTGAACCTGGAAAAAGCCATCATGCCCCCGCCGTCTGCTGCAGCGGCTGGTTCGGGGGTGCCTTGCCCCCCGCGGCGGCTAGCACCGGCGAACGCGCGGCCGATCCGCTGCCCAGTGCGACCCGCCGACCAGATGACGGCCGTGAACACGAGCGTGTACCACTGGAACCCCAGGAACGACTGCGGCTCGGCCACCAACGCCCCAATCCCGACGACCACATGAAGGACGACGGGCAAGATGGTGACGGGCAGGCACTCCAGGCCGCCCCGCCGCGATGCCACTCCGGCTCCGATTGCGCCGTTGACGGCGGCTGGGACGGACGTGACCAACAAGGCCAGCAAGTAACCCGACGACCACGCCGGCCACTCCTCGTTGCTCCGCAGCATGTCGCGCGCGTTGATGGCGAACACGCTGATCGGGCCGATGCACAGCCCCACGGCGAACCCGAGAGCGACCGCCAGTAATGTCCGGATGGCACCTTGCACCGGCGTGAACCTCCGCCGCCGAACTAGTGATTAGCTTGCCAGTTGGCAAACTAACACAAATTGTTTTTAACTGGCAACGTGCCGGTTAAAGTCTCGTGAATTCAAATCTTGCGTCGAAATACTGCCCGTTATCCTTGGCAAACCATTGTACTAACGGTACTTGCCAAGCTATTCGTCCAACGGACTCTTCACGCCCCGGCCGCCCTTGTTGAGGACGTGCGTGTAAATCATCGTCGTCGTCACGTCCGCATGGCCCAAGAGCTCCTGCACGGTGCGAATATCGTAACCCGCTTCGAGCAAATGCGTGGCGAACGAATGCCGAAAACTGTGGCTGGTCGCCCGCTTGGTCAGTTTGGCCCGGCGAACCGCCGCAGTCATCTCTTTGGAGAAGGAAGCCTCGTGGGAATGGTGTCGGCGAACGACACCGGATCGGGGGTCTTTCGACATTCTTGCAGACG
>JBBRUM010000424.1:0-3404 GCA_038247815.1 Tepidisphaerales bacterium
CATCAATGCCGCCTCTTGGGTTCGTGTCAACACGCAGGATTAATTCTACCACCCATTACCCCGCCCCTCAATTGCTTTCCCACTTTTCCCTTGACAAGACCAGAAGCAAACCTAACATATACCTGACATGTGTTGCGGTGGTAACTGGAAAAGCAGTTCGGCAATATTCCTCTAATGATCCGTCGTAGATGGCGAACTTCGAACTTAGGTTCCATGCACATCTGACATCCGACATTTCCCCAGCAATCCCGCCCCCATGCCCCTCTCTCTTCCCATCCATGGTCGCGGCGCTTCGTCCGAGGTGCCCAACCGGTTCGAGCCCATTGTTTTTGACCCGTCGAGTTCGCAGTTGGATGAAGAAGAGCTTGCGGCTCCGTCGCGGCCGCCGACGAAGGTTTACGTCGATCACTCCAAGTCGGCCCTGAGTTACAACGACTCGCCGGACATTCCGTTTGAGGTGTCGATCAATCCATACCGGGGGTGTGAGCATGGGTGTGCCTATTGCTACGCCAGGCCGTTTCATGAGTATTTGGGTTTGTCGGCTGGGCTGGAGTTCGAGACGACGATTTTTGCCAAGTCGAACCTTCCCGCGCTGCTTACATCCGAGCTGGCTGCCCCGCGGTACCGGCCGGCTACGGTGACGATGTCGGGCATTACCGACGCCTATCAGCCGGTCGAGCGTGCCCTGCGGATCACCCGCGGGTGCCTCGAGGTTCTCGCCGCCGCCCGCCACCCGGTAAACATCATCACCAAGTCGCATCTCGTCACCCGCGACCTCGATCTGCTTTCGCACCTCGCCGGGTTCAACGCGGCGCGGGTCGACATTTCGCTCACCACGCTCGATCCCGACATCGCCCGGACGATGGAACCCCGTGCTGCCAGTCCCGCGCGGCGCCTGGCTGCGATTTCTGCATTCGCGGCTGCCGGCGTTCCGGTTGGCGTCCTCTGCGCGCCGCTGGTCCCGGGGCTTACCGACCACGAGCTTCCCGGATTGCTCTCGGCCGCCGCGTCAGCCGGGGCGAAGTGGGCGAACTTCATCCCCCTGCGTCTCCCCGGCGCCACCCAAGCCGTTTTCATCGACTGGCTTCACCAAAACTACCCCGACCGCGCCGCCAAGGTTCTCTCCCGCCAGCGCGACCTGCACGACGGCCGCCTGAACGACCCCCGATTCGCCCACCGGTTCCGCGGCAGCGGCCCCTTTTATGAGCACCTTACCCAAACCATCGACCTCCACCGCCGCAAACACAACCTTGCCGCCCATGGCCCGAAGCTCTCGGCTGAGCACTTCCTCCCGCCGGAGAGAATCAAAGACCCGGGTCAAATGCGGTTGTTCTAGCTGTGCCAGTTTCCGACAAACTGCCCCAATTTTTGGGCATATTCTGCCTCCTCATACGTCACCGCTAGCAAGTGGGGCACGGGGGGTGTCCAGATCGCCGCGGCGGGGTGTCCTTTTTTGTGGGATTCGAAAGCCGCGCTCAGCCGACGGCGGGCGTCGCCGGTGACGAAGGCGTCGTCGGCTGGGAGGACGAGTAGGGCGGGGCATTTCAGATCGGGAAGTGTGTGTTCGATGGCTGCATCGCCAAACTGCACGCCCGTCCACCACGCGGCCAGTTGCATGGCCGGGCCGACCACCGCCTTGCCGGGGAGGGCCATGAGTTGGGAGTGGCCGAGGGCGCCTTCTTCGAAGTTTGCTACCGGGGAATCGAGCACAACGGCTTGGAGGTCTGTTCGCCGGGTGGCGACGAGGGCGACGGCGGCTGCGCCGAGGCTGGCGCCGAAGAGGACGACGCGGGTGCAGCGGCTGGGGTATTGGGCGCGGAGTTGGTCGAGGACGGCGTCGAGGTCATCGGCTTCGCGGACGCCGCCGGTGGTGGAGGTGCCGCCCGACTCGCCGTGTGCGCGGAGGTCGGGCAGGAGGAGGTGGTAGCCGAGGTCGCGGAACAGAGGTGCCCAGGCGAGGGCCCCGACTTTGGCGTCGGCGTATCCGTGGACGAGGACGGCGAGTTTGGTCGCCCCCTCGGCTGGGATCATCCAGGCGGCGATTTTGAGCCCCTTTTCGACCTCGAACTGGAGGCGTTCACAGGGCATGCCAAGGTCTTGCGGGGAGACGCGTCGGAGTCGGTAGGCGGCTTTACCGTCGGTCATTCGGGGCGGGGAGAGGAGTATTCGGGCGTAGGACAGCACCGCCAGCGCCCAAAGCAGGCCGAGCGCCACTGCCAAAACCGCCGCCAACGAGAAAATTGCCATCACCTCCCGCCATGCTAACCCATCGGCCCCGGAACGCCCCCGGGGATGCCCCTGGTAGCGTCACCGTTTTGCGTGTGGGGGACTATGGGTAGATTTTGCCGGTTTTGCGGGCGGGGGTGACATAAAGTACGATGCTCGATCAGGTCGATACAAAACAAGTATCGGGCTTCTCGCGGCCAACGGTGTTCGGCGTGTGTCACGTCGGCCCGACCGTGGTGGAGGCCCGCAGAAGCATAAAAATGGAGCTGGCAGTGAAGAAGCTAATCCTCTTGGCGGCAGTGGCAGGCGTGGTCGCAATGACTGGCTGCAAGAAGAACACCCCTCCCCCTGCACCGGCGGCGCAGCAGGAGACGCAGCCGATGATCCCGCCGGCGTACATTCCGCCGTCGAACTCGGCCCCGGTCACCATTACGCCGAGCGACAGCTTTACGCTGTCGCCGGTGACGCCGGTCGAGAGCGCGCCCGTAAACCAGGCTCCGGCGAAGACCAGGGTTGCAGCGCCCACGGGCTCGGTCAGGCCGGGTGGCACCTACGCCGTCCAGAAGGGCGACTCGCTCTACTCGATCGCGTCCCGGGCGTACGGCAAGAAGAGCATCACCTCGTCGATCAACGCGATCAAGAGGGCCAACAACCTCACCAGCGACAATATCCGCGCTGGTCAGAAGCTGAAGATCCCCAACCGCACCAGCGGCAACAAGGACTAGGCAAGCCGTCCGAAGGCAAACCGAAATCGACCCGCCCACGAACGCTCGTTCGCGGGCGGGTCTGGTTTTGGCCGGGCGGGGTTCGGAGGAGCGGGCCTATTGTCTGGCGTGTCCGACCTCGACCGATTTCTGTCGCAGTGCATCCTGGGAGACGACCTCCGAGGGCATGTCCGGGCGGTGATGGGCGCGATGCCCGGGCACGTCGTGGGCGACCTCGTGGAGGACGAGTGTTTCGTGCTGCTCGAAACCGAGGGCCGCGGGGCTGGGGTGATGCTGCCCTTACCGGACAAGCGCAAGCCGGTTCGCGCCGTGGTCCTCAAGCGCCGGATGTGGCGATCGGACGAGAACTTTGTGCGGTGGGTGATCGCGCACGAACTCGCCCACGCCCACCTGCGCAACGCCGGGCGCGTTCCCGGAGAGGACCCCGAACACGCGGCCGACGCGCTGGCGGCC
>JBBRUM010000425.1:0-3399 GCA_038247815.1 Tepidisphaerales bacterium
GAATGGGAGTCGGTACACATCACAGTTATGGATAGCGATGCTGGTCGCTAGTCATAGCGTGTTGATCATTTAGATCTTACTTGAATCTCGGACACGGGAATGGAGGTACACTGAATTAAGGAAGGGGGACGTTCAAGGGGGTCATACTAAATAATCGGCCTTGTTCCGCTGATGGCTACCGGCGTTACTCCACCTTTCACACCATCCCCGCCCCGGTCTGATAAAGCAGCGATACGGGGACGCAGTTACTTCCGGGCGATCCGGCAGGCCGCAAATGACGGAAATTATGGTGTCGTTGATGTGGTCGGTGGTGAAGGAAAAGGGGGATACTCTGAAGATCGATTGGTGGCTTGCAAGGCGGCTGCACTTTTCACACTATCCCCGCCTTGGTCTGGTAAACTCTCCTCCGCCCCATGCCCTCGCTCCTCCGTCCAACTTCAACGCTTTCCCACACTCCGACCGCACTGCGTCACGCCACACTATCCCCCGACGCAGCCGCCCTTCGCCTCACCGCCACCGGCAACCTCGACGGCACCTTCGGCGTCGGCGGGGTGTTCATCTACAACCTCAGCTTCGACGACTTCGCAAGCGGGTCGGCGGTGTTCAGCGGCCCCCGGCTGTATGTCACCGGGGCAGCCGTCAACAAGAGTGCTGAACGGCGACGCAGCTACTTCCGAAGACTTCTGACACCGCCGAAGTAACTGGTGGTCCCCGTAACCGGCTGCGCACACGCCATCGCTGGCCCGTCACGCGTCCTTGATGCGTCGGCATACGCCGATTGCCGCCCCCTCATGTGAAGTGTTCGTCATCAAGGACGACACTGGCTTTGCGGAGTAAATGACGAATTTGTTGCACGCCCGGAACGGCGAAGGGATGGGCCTTGACCCCGGAGAATTTCAGGAAACCGATGACCATTCCACTTGCCCGCGGCGGGACTGCGGCTTCGGCACATCCCGCGTTACATGTTGAGCATGAGGGGTGTTTTATCGCTGCAGAAAGCACTTGAGTGTGAGTTTGTTGGCAGGGGCGTTGTCTCGCGGGAGTGCGCTGAATCAGCGAGCACAGCGGCGAAAACGGTTCGTTCGGTTCGGTCGGCCGACCCAGCTCATCGACGAATTCCAACTTGAGTCCGGTGGCGAGTGCGAAGTCCCGCGAGAACTGCGCCACTTCCTTAATTTGGAGGAGTTAAAAGTGAAGCACTGCGCGGATGATCCGCCGCGTGCGACCTGAGTTTACGCGGCCCGGGATTTTTTGACGACAGAAAACGCGCAGTCAGTGCAAACAGGGCGAAGCATTGGCAGGTTCACTCATATAACCTATGTTTGATCACACACTTGACGCCGTTGCGTTCGACCGAACCTTGATCACAAAAGGATTTCCATGAAATACGGGGACCCCTCCGGTGAGACCCGGATTTGCAGGCATTTACCATTCCCCGTACCCGCGGAGACGGCCGATCTATTGGATGCGGCTCCATGTGTATCGGTTGCCGAGAGTTCGGACGAACTTGTCGAGCTCGCCGTGCGAGATGAGGTTAATGGTTGGCATGAGGTGGCGTTCGACGTCCCGGGAAAGGGTCGTTTCGTTGAAGCGAAAGTTTGCCGCGTAAAGAACGGGATCGCCGCCAACTATATCGAGCCATACATGCGTCGCCGCGACCCCGACTGCATGGTGATCGGCGACACACGACCGACGGACAAGCCCACCTACCAATCCCGGTTCGGCGCGGACTTCGACTCCGTGCGCACCGAGACGATGAACTGGCTGAAGACGCAGAAGCTGGCGGTATTCGCATTCTTCGCCGGACGTGAGGGCAAAGGAACGCATGCGCTGGTTATCGCCCCGGACAACTGCGGGTTTTTTGCGTTGGGCTTGGCGTTGCTGCAGGGCATTCTCAAGAGGAGTGAACTCCCGGCGGACTTTGCGCCGCGTGCGATCATTTACGTCGCCCCGACCTTTCGGCACACGCACTTTGACGGCAAGCAGGTGGTGGTCCACAACCGTCTGGAAGGGATGCACGAGTTGTTCAGCTACAACCTGTACCCCGGCCCGAGCGCGAAGAAGGGCATCTATAGCGTGCTGCTCAGCATAGGTGAGCAGGAAAAATGGGTGACCATGCACTGCTCGACTGTGCAGGTTGTCACGCCCTATGACAACCGCATTGTCATTTCTCACGAAGGTGCGAGCGGCGGAGGCAAGAGTGAGATGCTTGAGCAGATTCACCGCGAACCCGATGGGTCGCTGTTGATCGGGCGCAATGTCACCAACGGCGACAAGCGAACACTTGTGATTCCGCAGGGATGCTCGCTTCGTCCGGTGACGGATGACATGGCGTTGTGTCACCCGAGCCTGGAGAAGGGCAAGGGTAAGCTTTCATTGATGGACGCCGAGCAGGCGTGGTTCGTGCGCGTCAACCACATCACGCACTACGGGACCGATCCACACCTTGAGAAGCTCACGATCAGCCCGCCGAAACCATTGCTCTTCCTGAGCATCGACGCCCATCCGGGAGCGACGGCGTTGATCTGGGAACACGTCGAGGACTCTCCCGGCAAGCCGTGCCCGAATCCGCGGGTGATCATGCCCCGAAGCATCGTGCCGGGCGTGGTCAATGGACCGGTCGATGTCGACGTGCGCAGTTTCGGTGTTCGCACGCCGCCCTGCACCGCTCAGCAGCCCACCTATGGGATCATTGGAATCTTCCACTTGCTTCCTCCGTCGTTGGCGTGGCTTTGGCGTCTGGTCGCCCCGCGCGGCCACGCGAACCCGAGCATCGTGCAGACTGAAGGCATGTCGTCGGAGGGGGTCGGCTCTTATTGGCCGTTTGCCACGGGTCGGCGGGTTGATCACGCGAATTTGCTTCTCAACCAGATCATTGAGACGCCCAAAGTTCGATTCGTTTTGTGCCCCAATCAAAACATCGGCGCCTGGGAGGTGGGGTTCATGCCGCAATGGATCACGCGCGAGTACCTCGCCCGCCGCGGCGGAGCGCGGTTCACCAGTCGCATCATGAAGCCAGCCCGCTGCCCATTGCTCGGTTACACGCCCGGCAAACTCGTTGTGGAAGGCAGCACGATCACGCCGTGGTTCTTCGAGGTCGATCAACAGCCCGAGGTCGGTCCCGCCGCGTACGACCGCGGGGCGGAGATCCTCGCCGATTTCTTCCACCGCGAGCTCCGCCAGTTCCTCGTGCCCGACCTGCTTCCCGCCGGCCGCAAGATCATCGAATGCTGCCTGTCGGGAGGAACTCTGGCCGATTACCAAGCCATGCTGGACCTTCCCACGCTCGATCCTGAAGAAGGCTGAGCATCGTCAACTTCCTAGCCGATGCCCCGACCACCCACCGCCTCACACCCCCGCCCACAGCAAACAGGTAAAATATCGGGGACGTGAAATGTA
>JBBRUM010000426.1:0-3386 GCA_038247815.1 Tepidisphaerales bacterium
GCCGTCGCCGCCTCGGCAGGCGTGCCACTGATCCGTACCCCCGCCCCGCCCCCCCCCAACCCCAGCACCCCCGCCCCGCCCCCCTCCAATCCCAGCACTCCTACCCCGCCCCCCACCACACCCCCGCCCGCTACACCGCCACCCACGACCCCGCCGACCACTCCGCCGACCGCTCCGCCGACCGCTCCGCCCGCCTCCGGAAACCAAAACCCCACCGTTCCCAACAACAACAACCCCGCACCCGGCTCGAATGGGTCGGTCCCGCCATCGGGCGCGCCCAACACCTCAAACCCCTCCACCTCCCCTCCCCCGGGCACAGGACCCGGCGCCGGCGCGCCCGACTCGACCCCGCCCGTATCCACTCCGCCCACATTAGTTCTGCCCACGTCCACTCCGCCCAACTCCACTCCGCCCACATCCAATCCGCCCGTCGTTGTCGGCAATGTCCCCCCAGTCAACGTCGCGCCGTCCCCGGGCCCCATCACCACCCCCCCTCCCACCTCCGGAGCCCCGACCACGCCCGTTGCGCCGTCAACTCCCGGCGGAGCCTCGGGGGGTGTAACTGGCGGCGCGACCGGCCCGTCCGCCGGGCCACAAGACCCGCCGCAGCCCGCCCCGACCGACAACTCCGGCCTTCCCCCCATCGCCGATCCCGCCTTGATTCTTGCCTCAAGCTCGCCCATCACCGCACCGGTGGTCACGCCCCGGGCGGGTGTGGTGCTGCGGCCGCGATTCGCGCCCCCTACTTCTCCCGCCACGCCGACCACGCCCCCCGTCCAATCGGCTGCCCCCATCGCCTCGGCCGTCGTCGCTCCTCCGAGCTTCGTCGCCCCGGCCCCCGTCGCCCGGGTCCCTGTCGCCCCCGCACCCCCGAACAATCCCCCCTCCCGGCCCGCGACTGTCCGATCCAGCCAGCCAACCACCGCGCCCCGCCTGGTTGTTCCGTCCCTCGCCGGGCTGTCACCCGCGGCGCTCCGCGGCTGGTCCATGACCGCCAACACCCGATCCCGCGTTGTCGCCGCCGCGCCGGCGTCCAGGCCGGCCCCGGCGAGCTTCGTCGCCCCCGTGCTGACCGCCATGGTGCGGATCAACCCGCTGGCCATCGCCAACAGCCCCACGCTATTTTCGTCCCTGCCGCTCACGCAGTCTCCCGCCCCGCAGTTCGCCCCCGCCAGTTCCACCTCCCCCAACCCGCTCGACTCCGACGACACCCTGGACGTCGGTGTTCGCGGCGCGGCGTAACCCGCCGATTCAGCCGACCACTGTCATCTAGAGTTCGTCGCGCCACCGCGATCGCAGCAGCGGCGACAGCAGCACCAGCGATCCCACCGCAGCGCCGCCCGCGATGTACATCCGCCGGGCGCCCCCGCCCCCGGACAGCGTCGTCTCCGCGGCGACCGTCTTCTCCGACCCCGCCGTCTTCGCCGTTTCCAGTCCGCGTTCCGCGTCCGATTTCGCCCGCCGGGCGGCGGCCGTCTTTTCCCGCAGGTCGTCGAGCTGCTTTGGCGTCGGCATGGCCTGCCGCGCCATCTCCAGGGTTCGCCCCTTGTCGACGAGTGTCGCCTCGGCTTCGGCGAGTTGGGTTTCCAGTTGCTTCACGGCGTCCTGGTGGCGCGAGATGGCGGTGGCGGCTGCCTCGGTCATGGCCGCCCGCGCGGCTTGGAGCTCGCCGAGCCGCGCTTCGAGGTCGGTCGCCAGTTGCCGTTCCACGTCGGGCACCGTGCCCGCCTCCGGCAGCGCCTGGACGAGGCTTTGTCGCATCTGCTCGAAGCTCTCGGTGAGTCGTCTGCGGTCGATCTCGGTGGCCTGCGCCTGTTCCTCGATGATCGACTGAACTTCCTGGAGCGCTCGCTGGTCGCCCCTGTCCTGCCCCACCAGCGCCCTCCGAGATTTCACCAGCCCCTCGAAGTACTCCACCTCCCCGGTGAGGTCCTGGATCGCGTGGGTGGCGTTCTTCTCCTTCGCAGTCGCGAGTTTGCGACGCGCGGCGTCGAGCTCTTCCGCCATCACCTTCAGTTCACTGTCGCCGTCCCATGCCTGTTGTTGGCGAATGCGCATCCGCTCGGCGAGGCGCTTCCTCAGCGACACAAGGCGGTCCGCCTGTTCTTGGCGGCTGCGGAGAATCTCGTCGCTGAGCGTCGCCCCTTGTTCCTGAACCGATTGCGCGGCGTTGACGAACGCGGCGAGGCGCTGGTCGGCCGTCGGCAGGGCCTTGGCCGCCTCCAACTGCTTCCGGAACGAAACCACCGCTTCGTCGAGCTTGTGCCTGGCCGCCCCATCGGTCGCCGGTTCGCCGGACCGCGCGCTCTCGAATTTCGTCGCGAGCTGGTCGCGCTGCTTCTCCGCCTCACGCACCTCCGCCGACAGACCCGGCACCCCCGACGCGTCCTTGATCCGCCCCTCCGCGTCAGTGAGCTTGGTCTCCACCGCCGACAGCGCAGCCGACACCGCCCGAAGCTCGTCCTCCGCCGTCGCCACCGCCTTCTCCACAGAAACCCCCACCGGTGTCGCCTTCTCCGCCGCCGCCGCGAGAAGCGCCTTCAATCTCTCAGCCGCACCCGCATCGCCCTCGATCTTTACCGTCAGCACCCCGCCCTCCATTTTCGCACCCTCGGCCCACCGCCGAAGAACCGCGTCGTTGCGAAGTTCCCCGGCTTCGGTCGAACCGCCCGCCGCCCCCAGTCTCGCCACCGCCCGCTCACGCACACCCCCGTCCAGCAACAGCGCCGAAGCGCTCGTCCCCGCCGGAACCGACACCCGCCCCACAATCTCCGGCGTCGACGCGCCCCAGAACCAGCCCGCGTACCCCGCCCCAGCCGACACCGCCAACACCACCACCCCACGAATCGCCGCACGCAGCATCCTCGATCCTCCCGACGTCGCGTCCGGTTCCTCCGGAACCTCCCCAATCAGCGACGACCCGCGCAACAGCTTCCCCAACTCGGCGCTGGTCGCTTTCTTGTCCTCCCGATCCCGCGCGGTGCCCGCACGCACCCATCGCGACGATTCCTCGGCGGCCATGCCCTCCGACGCCCGCACCCCATCAACAACCGGCGCGCTCGTCGCCCACACTTCGACCTTGGCGGTCGGTCCTACTTCTACCGCCGACCCGGCCGCCGTCGCAACCACCTCAGCCGGCGCATCGACGCACACCGTCGCCTCCAATGTTGTCGTCAACTCCACGGTCGCCAGCGCCGTCGCGTCCGATTCCCCCTGCGACGAATACGTCGTGCTCACCGCCCCAGCCGATACCACCTCGTCGGCCTCGGCCAGAGGCCCGCCACCCTCCGCGTCCACCGTCTCATTCGGCTCAACCTCCCCAACCCGGTATTGCCCCTCCCAAAGCTCCGCCCCCCCGTCAGACTCCCCCAGGCCCGTACCCTCCC
>JBBRUM010000427.1:0-3375 GCA_038247815.1 Tepidisphaerales bacterium
CGTGGCGGGGTCTGTGCGTCATGTACGGGCGTTGCAGGGGGAACTGGCGCGGGCGGGCGTGGCGCTGGGGTGGCCGTGGGAGGGGGGGGAGGGGTTGTAGGGGCGGGAAGGGAAAGTGACGGAGAGACAGAGTGACGGACGGGGGGAGGGGCGAGGGGGGTTGCTACTTCGTTTTGGCTTCGAGTTCGGCCCAGCGGGCGTAGAGGCGTTCGACTTCTTGTTGGGCGGTGGCGACTTTTTCGTAGGCTTGGCGGGATTTTAGGTGGTCGGAGAGGGTTTTGGGGTCTTCGGAGAGGGTTTGGAGTTGGGAGTGGGTTTGTTCGGCGGTGTGGATGTCTGCTTCGATGGTGTCGAGTTCTTTTTGTTCTTTCCATGAGAGGCGGGGTTTTTTGGATGGGGGTGGGGTGAGAGCTTGGGGTGTGGGTGAGGTGGGGGCGGAGGCTTTGCGGGCTTGGGTGGATTTTTGGCGTTCGTCGGCGGTTCGGGCTTTTTGTTGGGCGGTGCGGGCGCGTTCCCATTGGGCGAGTTCGGCGTAGACCGATGCCGTTCCGTCGCCGTTGATGGCGAGGAGGGTGGTGCTGACGCGGTCGAGGAGGTAGCGGTCGTGGGTGACGAGCAGGACGGCGCCGGGGAAGTCTTCGAGGGACTCTTCGAGGACGTCGAGTGTGGCGATGTCGAGGTCGTTGGTGGGTTCGTCGAGGATGAGGATGTCGGCTGGGGAGAGCATGAGGCGTGCGATGAGCACGCGACTTTGCTCGCCGCCGGAAAGTTCGCTGACTGGCATGTCGAGCTGTTCGGAGCGGAAGAGGAATTTTTTCGCCCAGCCGGAGACGTGCATGGACTGGTCCTTGAACTGCAGGACGTCGCCGGCGGGGGAGAGGGCGCGGCGGAGGGGCTGGGCTTGGTCGAGCTGTTCGCGGTGCTGGTCGAAGACGACGACGCGGAGGCCGCCGGCGAGGAAGACTTCGCCCGAGTCGGCTGCGAGGCGACCGGTGAGGATGCGAATGAGGGTGGACTTTCCGCTGCCGTTGGCCCCGAGCAAGCCGAGCTTGACCCCTGGGGAGAGCACTAGGTTGACGTTGCCAAACAGCTCGCGACCGCCGAGGGATTTCGAGACGTTCTTAAGTTCGACGAGCTTGCGGGTCTGGCGGTTGCTAGAGGTGAAATCGACCGAGGCGGCGCCGAGGGCGGTGTTGCGGGTTTTGAGGTCCGCGAGTTCGGAGATCATGTCGCCGGCGCGTTCGATGCGGCCTTTGGCTTTGGTGGTGCGGGCTTTGGCGCCGCGCTGGAGCCAGGCGATTTCGCGGCGAACGGCTGAGGCCAGCGCCTGCTGCCGGCCGACCTGCGAGGCGAGAAACTCCTCGCGTTTCAGGACGAACTCGGTGTAGGTGCCGTTGTGGGAGAGGAAGCCGTCGGGGTATTGGCGGGAGAGCTCGATGGTGCGCGTGGCGGTTTCCTCGAGGAAGCGGCGGTCGTGCGAGACGGTGAGCGTGGCGAAGGAGGCGGCGGCGATAAGGTCTTCCAGCCACTCGATGCCCTCGAGGTCGAGGTGGTTGGTGGGCTCGTCCATGAGCAAAACACCCGGTTGGCGGGCAAGCTCGCGGGCGATGGCGAGGCGCTTTCGCCAGCCGCCGGAGAGGCTGTCGACGTTCTGGCGGGGGTCGGGAAAGCCGGCGCGGTCGAGGGCCATCTCGGCGTGCATCTCGCGCTCGTGGTCGTCGTGGGCGTCGTTGACGGCGGCGGAGACGATCTCCAAACACGTGGCGTGGTCGGGGAAGGTGTCTTGCTGGGGGACGTATCCGACGACGATGCCCCGCTGCCGCTCGACCACACCGTCGTCCGGCTCTTCGACGCCGGCGAAGATCTTGAGCAGCGTGGACTTGCCGCTGCCGTTTGCGCCGATAAGCCCGGCGCGCTCGCCTTCGCCCAAGCCGAGGGTGATCCCGGTGAACAGCAAGCGGGGGCCGTAGGTCTTGGCGAGGTTGCGGGCGGTCAGCAGCATGGGGACGGGAGGTTAGGGGGGGTGGGCGTTTTCCTCCCGGCAAACGAAGCGCGAAAATATTGGTGCGGCGCGAATGGTCGCCGGGTAAGTTGGACACCCTCAACCAAAGGAACCGCATCATGACAACCGCAGAAGTCGGCAAGAAACTCGTGGAACTGTGCAGCCAAGGCCGCAACGACCTGGCGGTGGAACAGCTTTACGCACCCACCATCGTCAGCGTCGAAGGATTCGAAACGCACGGAATGCCCCGCGTGACCAATGGAATCGCGGCCGTCGCGGCCAAGGGCAAGTGGTGGGTGGACAACCACGAGGTACACTCGGCGAAGGTGTACGACCTTTGCTCGTCCATGGAAAAGTTCGCGGTGGTGTTTGACTACGACGTGACGTTCAAGCCGAAAAACGAGCGGCAGAATCTGCACGAGATCGCGGTGTACACGGTGGAGAACGGGAAGATCGTGCACGAGGAGTTCATGTACGCGGGGATGTAGGCTTCGCGGGTGGGGAATCGCCGGGATACACTGCGGGCATGTCTACAGGCACGAATTCTGTGTTGCGCGGCGGCGGCGGGTTTCACCACGTGGCGATCAAGGTCGCGGACTACGAGCGGGCCGTGGCGTTTTACAAAGCGCTGGGGTTCAAGGAAAAGCTCGACTGGGGCGAGAAGTCCCCGACCGGGGACACTCGCGGCATCCTGCTGGACTCCGGCGACGGGAACTACATGGAAGTGTTCGCCGGCGGGCCAGCCGATGCGAAGCACCACCCGTGGGGCGAGCGGTACGCACTGATCCACGTCGCGTTCCGAACGAGCGACCTCGAGCACGCACTGAAGGTCGCCGAAGCGGCTGGAGCAACTATCACACAACAGCCGAAGGACATCGTCATGGGCCGCCCGGGGAAGTCGGTAAACATCCGTGTGGCGTTCGTGCAATCGCCGACGGGGGAAGTGGTGGAATTCTTCACGAGCCCCGTTGGCGAGCTCTGAGTCGGGAGTGACACGGAAGGCACAGAGAGCACAGAGAGCGCAGAGACACGGGGGGGGAAAACTGCCTGACAATCCAAGGTACGGCGCACACAGAAACTATCTCCGAGTCTCTCTGTGCCCGGTGCGAGTTCTCGCGGAAATGATCACAACGCCCCGAGCGGATCGCGCAGGGTGTCCTCCAAGCCGGTGAGGTCCGCGCGGCGGGCCAGAAGCGCGAGCAGCGCCGGTTCATCTGGGACGGGGCCGAGGGTGGTGATCGAGCAGAGGCGGTTGTCTTGGTCGGCGGAGAACTCGATCAAGCCCGTGCCCGCCGGGAGTTCGCGGGTGAGGCGGTGGTGGGCGAAGCGGGGTTCGCCGTGGACGGCGAGTTTGGCGGGACCGAGTTCGGCGC
>JBBRUM010000428.1:0-3374 GCA_038247815.1 Tepidisphaerales bacterium
GCGGACGTAGGCCTGGGAAACATCGTCGCCGGGGGAGACGCTGCGGGAGAGGTCGAGCATCTCGAGGTGGTCCTCGGCTGCGACGAGGGTGGAGGAGCGGCGACTGGCGGCGCCCATGAGGGCGACTTGGCGCGCGGGGGCCGCGTGGGGTGTGTGGTCCGAGGGGGCGGAGGTTACGACGGCGTTATGAACCATGGAGGGGAGGCGGTCGAGCTCGCCGGGGCCGCAGAGGAGGTCGACGTGGGGGAAACGTTCGAAAATGCGGAGGCCGTCGCGCTCGGCCATGCAGCCGATGACGCCGATGACGGTCCCCGGCTTGTCGGTCTTGCGGTCGCGGAGCTCACCCAAGCGGGACCAGACCTTTTGCTCGGCGTGCTCACGGACGGAGCAGGTGTTGTAGAGAATGACGTCGGCTGACTCGCGGTCTTCGGTTGATTCATACCCTTGGGCGCGGAGTTGCGAGAGAACCAGCTCGGAATCGAGCACGTTCATCTGGCAGCCAAAGGTTTCGAGGTAAAGCTTGCGTTTCATGTGTCAGTCGGGCGGGTCAAGTATAGCTCTCCCGACGGCGACGGTGCCTGCGAGGGTGGGGCGGACGTTGCCCGAGCGTAGCCAATGCCTGCTTGGCAAAGCTGTTTCGCCAAGTATGCGGTAATTTGCCCTTTTCACACGCGACGCGCCAAGGCACAGTGTTTCCATGCACGCCAGAATCGAACCCGCCGAACTCCCGCTTTTGAAAGCTTTGTCCAAATCGTACCGCACAGCGGCGTCGGCGCTGGGAGAGTTGGCGGCGCTGCGGGCGAGCCTCACACTGCCCGGAGGCACCGTCCACGTCATCTCCGACATCCACGGGGAACACGCCAAGCTGCGGCACGTCGTCAATAACGCCGCCGGGGCACTCCGCCCCGCCGTCGCGGCGCTGCTCAACGGGTCACTCACCGAAGTTGAGCAGCGCGAACTGCTCTCGGTGATCTACTACCCCTCCGAACTCATCAGCGCCCTTCGCCCGAAGCTAATTGACGACGGCACGCGCGGCGAGTGGGTGGCCCAGACCCTTCGGCGACAAATCGAACTCATCCGAGTGCTGGCCCGGTCGTGGCGACGCGAGGAGCTTAACGCCCTCTTGCCAGAGGGGTATGCAGAGCTGTTCAAGGAACTGCTGTGGGAACCGCTGGGAATGCGGCCGCCGGCGTTCTTCTCGCTGATGCTCGGGGCGTACGAACTGCAGGACCGGGATTGGGACGCGGTGCGGGCGGCGAGCAGGCTGGTGCGAAACCTTTCGGCGACCGAGATCCTCGTCGACGGCGATCTCGGCGACCGCGGGCCGCGGATCGACAAGGTGATCGAGTTTCTCATGCGTCAGCCGAATGTGCTTATCCTCTGGGGCAACCACGACGCGCACTGGTTGGGGGCGTGCGTCGGGCACGAGGCGTGCGTCGCGAGCGTGGTGCGGTTTTCGCTGCGGTACGGGCGGACGGAGCAGCTCGAGGAGGGGTATGGCATTGTGCTGACCGCGCTCGAGCGGCTGGCCGAGGAGGCGTATGGCGACGACCCGTGCGAGCGATTCGAGCTGAAAGGGGCTGGACAGCGGGACAAGCTCCTGCTGGCGCGAATGCAGAAGGCGATTACGGTGATACAGCTCAAGCTCGAGGGGCAACTCATCGGCCGGCACCCGGATTGGGACCTCGCCCCGCGCGACGTGCTCCGCGCCGTCGACCCGCATGCAGGGACCGTGGGGATCGCGGGGAAGACGTACCCCTTGGCAGATAAGCGCTGGCCGACGCTGAACCCCGCCGACCCCAACGCGCTGTCGGCCGCGGAGCGGCGGTGTTTAAACGCGCTGCGCGACGGGTTCGTCGGCAGCGGGCGGTTGTGGCGGCAGATGGAGTTTGTCGTTCGGCGCGGGGGAATGTGGGCGGTGCGGGACGAGGTGCTGGTGTTCCATGCGTGCGTGCCGGTGGACAACGACGGCGCCCCGCTGGCGATGAAGGTCGACGGGCGGGAGGTAGCCGGGCGGGAGCTGATGGACGCGCTGGCGTCGGTGGTTCGACGAGCGGTGCGCGGGGGCAGCGAAGCCATCGCCACCGACCCCACGGACGGGGACTGGCTGTGGTACCTGTGGTGCGGGGCGCGAAGTCCTTTGTTTGGAAAGGACAAGATTGCGACGTTTGAGTCTGTTTTTGTGGAGGACAAGCATGCCAAAGAGGAGCACAAGAACGCGTACTTCGAGAAGATCCACGACGCGAATTTCGTGCGGAGGATCGGGAGGTTGTTCGGCTGTGGTGACAACGTGCTGCTGGTCAACGGGCACGTGCCGGTGAAGGTGGAGAAGGGGGAGCAGCCGGTGAAGCGCGGGGGGAACGCGGTGACGATCGACGGCGCGTTCTCCGAGGCGTATGGCGACCGGGGCTACTCGCTGCTGCTCACCCCCACCGGGGTGTCACTCGCGGAGCACGCCCACTTCGACTCGGTGGAGTCCGTCGTGCAAGAGGGCAAGGACATCATCCCGCGTATCACGCCGCTGCGGACCTACGACCCACCGAAGAAGCTCGGCGACACGCACGACGGCGCGGAGATCCGCCGGCAAATCCACGAGCTTGAACGCCTGCTGATCGCCTTTCGCGAGGGGGTGGTGAAGGAGCGTAACTAAGTCTCGCACCTGCCGCAGCGGAAGAAGTAGGGAACCCGTGCCGACGTCAAAACCTCAGGTTATTTTCGACTGTCACTTTCGACTATGGCTGGCGTGCTTGGATCCGAATACATCCTCGACCACGCGGAGCCGCTGGCGGTGCATGGCTTCGTGAGTTCTATTTTTGACATACTCCAAGGCACCCTTGGAACACAGATCGACTTCTCCCCGTGAGGTCGATAGCCGGGCCAAAGACGACGCCAGCGCTTCCGGATCTGCGGTGGGAACCAGCCAACCCGTCGAGCCCGGAAAAACGCAGTCTCGGTTTCCGGCGGTGTCCGACGCGATGGCCGGCAATCCCCGGGCGTATGCGTCGTAGATCACGCGCGGCTGCTCATCGGTGAGGCTGGGGACGACGAGAAGGTCGTGGCGATCGAGCAGATCAAAGAACTGGTCCCCGTAGGCTTTCGGCGGAAGGACCTTCACCCGACCGCCCGACTGGTCCGCCCGTTGACGGCACTCGGGCAACAAATCGCCGTCTCCCACGAGGCTGATCTCGATGTTCGCGGACGGAGGCAACTTCTCCGCGGCATCGAGGAGCACGCGAACGCCCTTGGCCTCGACGACCCGCCCGGCGAAGAGCACCCGAAGAGGCTCAGCCTCGGGCAACGCCGATCGAACTCGATCGTGCAAAAGGTACTTCTCGTCGACCCAACTGGCATGGAGCACGTGCTTGCGCTCGGAC
>JBBRUM010000429.1:0-3373 GCA_038247815.1 Tepidisphaerales bacterium
AAAGCTCTGATGCCGCCCTTTGAGCCAGCGTGACGCGCGATACATCCACCATTGCCCTATTGAAGACGAAGTCTGGATCGCGAGGGTGGCCCATTGTCGATGCGGCGTCGATTGCCTCCGCTGCTTCGGGCTTGTTTCCGTTCCTCCATGCAACAACCCCGTGAGCATGAGCAACCCGTGGTTCCTTCGGAACCGCCTGCCTTAATGCACGCATCGACTTTAGGTCGGCAGCAGTTGCGTCCCGGACGCGGGTATCAAGTTCCTGATTGCTGAAAGAAGTTTGAATTGAGCCGCCAAGAGCTAGAGCAAGAAATATCACGGAACTAGTCATCCTGTTCATTACATTGCTCCCAAGTTTCCGACCTCTTTACCAAGGTTATCCGCGTTCAACCACAGTCCCACATTGAAAGAGTTGTGAACACCGCGACGCGTTTTACAATCTTCCTTCACGAGCAAACCGTCGCGACACACTTGGTCCCGAGACACAAAGACCAAACGTATTTCTGCCATCGCCGAGGGTCAGTCTACCAGCAAAGGGTAGAGAAAGTCACGCCGATGACCGCCCAGTAGCCTTGACCTGTCGTAATGAGGTTCCCAGCGAGTAAAAGGCACCTTCCTCACCATTCGACAAAAAAGGGCGGGGCCGACTCTTTCGAGGCGGCCCCGTGCGGATTGTGTCGGCAGGCTTGTAAGCCGAATTTTGTTCCCGGGGGGTTGAGGCCCGGGTGGTTGTCATTTCTCTGTGGCGGCAATTGCTTG
This sequence comes from Tepidisphaerales bacterium, assembly GCA_038247815.1. Taxonomy (GTDB): domain Bacteria; phylum Planctomycetota; class Phycisphaerae; order Tepidisphaerales; family Tepidisphaeraceae; genus JBBRUM01. The sequence continues at coordinate 760 of JBBRUM010000429.1, forward strand.
CCGTCTTCGGCCTCGTACAGCCCTTTTTAGGGGGATACCGAGGTTCGTGCGACCTACCCGCATCCTTGGGGTTAGCCACTCCCGGGCGAGGGGAGCTTTTGAGGGGGGATGCTTATTTGGCCTTGCTGCCGGTGGGGTTTGCCATGCCGCCCCCATCACTGGGGACGCGGTGCGCTCTTACCGCACCGTTTCATCCTTGCCGTCCGTCCCTGTGAGGGGGCGTCTTGGGCGGTTTATTTTCTGTTGCACTTTCCGTCGGTTTGGCTGGGTTTTTTGATGACCCAGTTGCTCCGCCTGGTGGTTAACCAGCACCGTTCGCCACATGCAGTTCGGACTTTCCTCACGGGGTTAGCCGTGCGACAACCCGGCCTGCCGACGGGGGAGTGTAGGGGGTGAGAGGGGTGAGGACTCGGGACTGAGGGGAGGAGGGGTGGGGGGGCGGGGGCGGATATCAAGGTGTGCTTCGGCGGAGGATACGACATGGCAACCGCCGGAGCACACCGGAGCGGGCGGGATTGCACGGTCCCGCTGCGCACACGCGACAACGATCGAAAGGGTTCGGGGAGAGTTTTCTGGATCAGGCGGTGTGATCAGGTGGTGCGGCGACGGGCCAAGGTGAGGAGCCCGAGGGAGAGCAGCCCGAGAGCCGAGGGTTCGGGGATGACGGCGAAGGTGATTCGGAAGGCGTCGTCGTTGGCGCGGAGGGTGGAGAAGTCGAAGTTGTAGCCGGCGGCGGTTTGGAGGCCGTTGAAGGCGACGAGGTCGGAGAAGTTGAACGTGACGACGCCGTTTTCATTGACGCGGTTGTCATTAACGCCGCCGACGAGGAAGGCGGCGTTGGCGGGGTTTTCGGTTTCGGATCCGGCGTCCCAGAACTCGGAGACGGGCTGGGAGATGCTGGTGAGGATGAGGTTTCCGGCTGCATCGAAGACTTCGTATTCCTGGGGGTCGTCGTTGCCGATGAAGTGGTCGTTGCTGGGGATGACCATTGCGCCGAAGGTGAAGAACCGGTTGGCGGTGTCGATGGTGAAGACGCCGGAGTTGGTGGAGCCGGGTGTGAAGGGGCCGGAGGGGCCGGTGACGGATCCGAGGTTGGCGTTGGGTTCGGCTGCGGCGAAGGCGGGGAACCAGGTTGAGCCTGAGCCGCCTTCGGCGACGGTGACAATGGGTGCGTTGGCGATGTCGCCGGTGTTGAAAGCGACGGCGTTTTCGTTGAAGGCGTCGAAGGTTCCGTTTCCGAATCCGAAGCGAAGTGGGGCGAAGCCGACGCCGTTGGTGGGCGCGAGGTTTTCGACGGTGATTCGGATTTGGAGCTGCGCGGCGGTGGCGGCAGCGGCGGAAGCGAGCAAAGAAGCGGTTGCGACGAGCGCAAGGGAAGCGAGGCGCATGATCTCTCCGGGTGTGGTATTGTTCGGACGAGCTTGGCCGCGCCAACGATGGGTTGCGGGGCGACAGTCCGAGTATGTTGGCCGGGGGACAACAGTTCCCCGTCGGCTGGACTATGCGCGGGTGGTGGGAACTATTCCGGGGTGGGGATTTTTTTGAACTTGATTGGCGCGATGGCGGTGGCAGTAGGATGGCGACCATGCCGGACGGCCAAGAGCAGAGCCAGAGCGAGAGCGAGGTGCGGGGGTTGGAGACGGAGGGTCCGATCTCGCCGGGGCAGTTTCGGCGCGGGGCGCTGGCGCAGCTGGAGTCGTTGCATCGGATGGCGATGCACTTGTGTCGCGATGGGAACCTGGCCGAGGATTTGGTGCAGGAGACGTATGTGTTGGCGTTGCGGTCGGCGGGGACGTTTCGCGCCGGCGCGGGTTCGATGCGTGCGTGGATGATGAAGATTTTGCACAATGCGTATCGGACGCGGCATCGTCGCGAGAAGCGATTGGAGTTTGACACGGAGCGGCTGGAGCGTGAGGAGCAGCCGTCGGACGAGGGGCTTCTCGGGGAGAACGCGAGGTTGGAGGATTTGGATTGGGAGCGGGTGGGCGGGGGATTGAAGGCGGCGATCGAGGGGCTGCCGGAGTCGCTGCGGTTGCCGTTTTTGCTGTTTGCGGTGGAGGATCTGAAGTATCGTGAGATTGCGGAGGTGCTGGGGGTTCCGATGGGAACGGTCATGAGCCGCCTGGCGCGGGCGAGAAAGGCGTTGGTGGAGGCGTTGCGGACGGGGTCAGATTCGTACGAGATGGGTGGGGGCGGGGGAAAATCGTGGAAAAATAAGAGCGAACCGAGGGCGTCGCGCGTAGTCGAGGACGGAACGACCCGGGGAGGGGTGGAAGCGACATGAGCCAAATGGAAGATGAAACTCGACTGTTGGCGTATCTCGATGGAGAGTTGGGGGCGGAGGGGGTGCGCGAGGTGGAGGCGGCGATTGCGGCGCGACCGGAGGTGCTCGAGAGGTTGGAGCGGTTGCGGGAATTGCGCATTTTGTCGCGGGACGCGATGAGACGGGAGACGCCGCGGGTGGGGCGGGCCCTGCGCGAACGGATTAAAGGGGTCATGAGCGAGTCGGCGGATGAAACCGGGGCGGACTTGGATGTGGCGGGTGGCGCGGTGCTGGGCACGGGGGTGGCGAGGGAGTCAGTGCGAATGTTTATGTAGATAAAACCACCCTTAA
>JBBRUM010000430.1:0-3371 GCA_038247815.1 Tepidisphaerales bacterium
AACGCAGCCGAGTCCACCGAGGTGAAAACCTCAGGCGAAACCTTCCGCGTTATGAACCGCTGCAAGGTTGAGCTCCCCGTCCTCGAGGTCAAGTCCGCCGAGTCCGGCCACTGTGCCGCCTGCCACTTCGCCGACTAACCCTCCGACTTGGGCGACCAGGGTCTCGGCGGTACGCTGTCGTTCATGTCGACCTTGAAGGAGCTGTTCCGCTACCACGATTGGGCGTTCGGTCGACTTGTTGTGCACGCGCGGAACCTCACTCCGTTCGAGCTGGACGCGGAGTTCCCCATCGGCCCGGGCTCGTTGCGCCTGATCCTGATTCACACCTACGAGTGCGAGATGTGGTGGCTGTCGGTCGCCAACGGCGTTCCCTCTTTCAACGGCCCGCCGGACGACCTGGGCTTGGAGGAACTGGATGTCCTTCGCCTCGATCTCGCCGCCCGCAGAGACTCTGCCATCGCCACCTGGGGCGACGCCGGTCTCGCTGCCGGTACCCGCTACGCCAACCGCGCCGGCAGGGAACTCACGCGCCGTCGCGCGGATCTCCTGCTTCACGTCGCCAACCACGCCGTCCACCACCGCGCCCAAGCCCTGAACATTCTCCGCAGGCTCGGTAAGCCCGTGCCTTGGCTGGATTACTTCGCCTACCGCTGGCCAAGCTCCCTCAGCGCCGAGGCGCCAGAAGAACCGCTCGGCCCGTCTCACCTCACCGCCCCCCACCTCGCCGATCTGTGGGACCACGCCGGCCGAACCACTGACGCCTTGGTAGACGCCTTCCGGACCGCCGGCGATGGCGCCCTCTGGATCAAACACGAGATTGGCGTGGGTTCCGCGGGTGAAACGCTTAAGCACCTGATCGGCCCGGAACAGTGGTGGCTTGCCGTGTTCGCCAACGAGCCCTCCCCGGCTGCGGAACCCAATCCCAAGCTCGTTCCCCTCGACATTCTCAGCGATCAACTCACCCACACCCACCACGCCTACGCCGCCCTGATCCAGTCCGAGTCAAACCTGTCCCGCCCCGTCACCGCCACAGTCGCCCCGAACGTCGATGTCACATGCGCTATCGGCGAAGCGATCCTCCAACGTGTCCTGCACCGCACCCACCACCACGCCCAGCTAGCCAACATGCTTCGCATCGCAGGCGTTAAGTCGCCGGGTCTGGACTATTTGGCGTTACTTCCCGACGAGCGAATGTGATTCAAATAACACGTTTCCGGCGTGAGATGTGATGTTCGTTAAGAATCCAAAAATCTCATCAAGGTATCGATTTTTTTCCCATCCAAAGTACCGTCTTGGGCTGTAAAGAGTCTTGCCAGCGGCTGCGGTCCGAGCTCGTGCCGGCGCGGCGCGCGGGTTGTCGAATTTTCATGGGAGTGAGAGATGAAGTTGAATACGAAGACAGTGTTGGCGGTTGTGGCGTTGTCGGTTGCCGGCATGTCGGGCGAAGCTGGCGCTGAGGAACTGGTCGGTTTGACTAATCGGCAACAGATCGTCCGGTTCGACAGTGGCGCCCCCGGGACGTTCCTGTCGGCGTCGGCGATCACCGGCCTGGTTGGAGCAAATGAGCGGATCGTCGGGATCGACTTCCGCCCGGCGAACGCTCAGATTTACGGTGTTTCGTCCGAGGATCGGGTCTACATTATTGACCGTCTTACCGGTGTGGCGACCGCCGTGTCGGCGACCCCGCTGGCGGTGCCGTACTTCGCGGGGGGTGAGGTTGATATTGACTTCAACCCCTTGGTGGATCGTACGCGTTATGTTTCGGGATCCTTCAACGCTCGCATTAACCAGCTCACGGGCTTCGCGGTTGATGGTAACGCGGGTTTGGCGGGCATCCAGTCGGACACCGCCCTGAACTACGTCGCTGGCGATGCGAATTTCGGGGTTGTCCCCAACGCCGGCGGTACGGCGTACACCAACCCCGACGTCAACCCCGCCACCGGCACCCGCCAGTACACCATCGACTCGTCACTGGCGATTCTCTCCGAGCAGACCAACTTCAACGGAGGATTGCTTTCGTCCATCGGCGCCCTCAACCTCGGCCGGCCGCTGGGCGCGAACTACGGTTTTGACATTTCCGAGTCCGGCGTCGCTTACCTCGGGTTCAACGAGCTGCCGATCGGCGCACAATTCATCAACTACCTGTACTCGGTGAATCTCGCGACCGGGCAGTCGACGCTGCTGAGCAGCTCGATCCCGGCCACCTCGGGCGGGCTGGTGGACGTAGCGGCGATCCCCGAGCCGACTGCGCTGTCGTTGCTGGTGGCGGCTGGGCTGGTCGTGGCTCGTCGTCGTTCGCGGTAATGGCGTTTTGGTTTGAGCCTTAAAGAGTAAATTGGCGGGTCGGGTGCGCGGCGAGCAAGCCGGCGGCCCGACCCGCCTCTACTTGGCCGCCACCTCTGGCCGCCGGAATCACGGGTCGGTGGCGGCGATGAATCTATCCGTGCCGTTGCCGCTGATGTAGTGGTAGAGGAAGGTGCGGGTGTTTGCAGAAAAGGTGGGGAAGTTGCCGTCGGTGAGGCAACTCGGGTTTCCGTGGGAGTCGAGGAGGTTTCGCGGGGGCAGGACGAGGAACGGGCCGACGGTAACGCCTGCAAACAGTTGTGCGGTCTGTGAGGGGTGTGCAGTCGGGGCCGATGAGGTTCGGGAGTCGGCCGGTTTGTCCGCGTTGGAGGTCGATGGCGGTGGTGGCGCGTGTGGCGGGTTCGACCGCGCCGACACGGCGGGCGTCGCGGGAGACGTTTGCGACCGCGCAGAGGACGATGGCGGCGAGGATGCCGAGAATTACTACGACGACAAGGATCTCGATGAGGGTGAAGGCGCGGCGTGGGCGTGGATGGGTGGGGGCGGCATGGGGAGTCTTGGAGAGGCATCCGATAGCGCGGGGCGGGCGAGCAAGGGGATTCGGGCGGCGGAGGGGGAGAGGGTGGGAGTTGTGGTGATCATGGTGGCGGGTTGGGGGGGTGACATGCCCACTGAAGCGGGCTTGCCGCGGGGTGAGGGTTGTCCAAGACGGGAAGACCTCGCGGACTGGGTGGGTGAGGTCATTTGAGAAGATGGAACTCGGGGGACACAGGCGAGTCTGTTTGGTGGCAGGGTGGGGTCAATACAAACTGAGGTTCATATCAAAGCAGTGGGACCTTTGTCGGGGGTGGAGTTGGAGCGGTGGTGCGGGGCGTACGAGGCTGGTGGCGCGCGGTTTTTGCTCGTGCGGCGGGGGTGTTTTCTATACGCGACCGGGGACAGGGAGTGACTGGCGTAGCCGGGGGGGGGGCTGGTGGTGGTGTGGGGTCCGGAGAACAACACGGAGATCTGGGCGAAAGCGGGTTTGGGGGGCGAGGTGGTGGGTATGTGGGTGCCTCCGGGGGCGG
>JBBRUM010000431.1:0-3356 GCA_038247815.1 Tepidisphaerales bacterium
GCCGGTTCGTTTCGCACGAGTACGCGGTGCGTGGTGTCGGCGGTGGGATCGCGGGAGCGGGCCAGTGCGGAAGCGTTTGTGGTGGGGTATGCGCCGGCGGCTCAGGCGACGAGCTACGAGGGGGTGCTGGCGTCGGGGGAGGTCGATGCGGTGTATGTGTCGTTTCCAAACTCGATGCACCGGGAGTGGACGATCCGGGCGCTGAGGGCGGGGAAGCATGTGCTTTGCGAAAAGCCGCTGGGAATCAACGCGGGAGAAGTCGAGGAAATGTTCGCCGAGGCACGAAAGGCGGGCAGACTGCTGGTGGAAGCGTTCATGTACGTGTCGCACCCACTGACCGAGGCGGTGTTGGAGGCGGTGCGGGCGGGGCGGCTGGGACGGGTAAGGCATGTGCGGACGAGCTTTTGCTACCGGACGATGAAGATCGCGGGGAACGTGCGGTTCGATGCGGCGCTGGGCGGCGGGGCGCTGTTGGACATCGGCTGCTACTGCGTGCATTTTTCGCGGCTTATCGCCCGGGCGGCGATGGGGGCGGATGTCGAGCCTGAGGAAGTATGGGCCGAGGGGTCGTTCCACGAGTCGAGCGGGGTGGACGATCAGGTCGCGGGTTTAATGCGGTTTCCATCGGGGCTGACGGCGACGTTCAATTGTGGGATGGCCGTGCAAGCCGATAACACGGCGACGGTGTCGTGCGAGGAGGGGTACCTGGAGATCCCCGTCCCGTGGAAGCCGCCGGCGGAGAATGCGCGGCTGGTGATGGCGAGGTCGGTGCCGCCGAAGCAAGATTCCCCCCCAGCTTCCATGGCTGCAACCGGCGCGTCCGTTCGCCCTCCCCCGCCGCTACGGGAGGAGTTGCTCTTTCAGGCGGGGAAGGATTTGTACGCGCTGGAAGCCGACGACTTCGCGGCCGCGGTCGCGGGCGAGATGTCGCCGCGAGTCAGCCAAGCCGACTCGCTGGGCAACGCGCGGGTGCTGGACCGCATCGCGGCGATGATCGCAAGAAAGAAACCATGAGCACTCTCAAGGAACTCACCGACGTCACCCTCGCGTTCCGCCACGAGCGAAACTGGAAGCAGTTCCACACCGCCAAGGACCTAGCGCTCTGCCTGTCGCTCGAAGCCGCTGAGGTCGTCGAGCTGATGCAGTGGCGCAACGGCGCCGCACTCGACGCACACCTCGCCGAGAACAAAGAGTCGCTCGGAGACGAACTATCCGATGTACTGCATGCACTGCTTCTTCTGGCTCACGACAACGGGATCGATCTCGGGGCGGCATACGTAGCCAAGATGCGGAAGAACGCGGTGAAGTACCCGGTGGAAAAAGCCAAGGACCGGGCGACGAAGTACACGCAGTTGTAACGGGCTGTTCCGGGGTGGGGTGGGGGGATAGTATGTCGGCAGTAGCTTGCCAGGGGTGCCGCGGCGGGACGTCGCGGCTGAGATCAGACCCTTGGAACCTGCGCCACTTAGTGGGCGAAGGGAGGCGAGCGGCGCGGGCTGGTGGATGTTGGCCAGTGTGCGGCGAGTGCTTCCCGGCGTATCCACGCTTTGTCGGGATGGGCACACATGAACGAACACAACTCGCCGTCGCACGCATCGCTGTCTCAGTACGAACTCCCTCCGCTGGGGAGCAACCCGTCCACCGGGGCAGAGGGGACCTCGCCGGGGTCTTTTGCCAATCTCCCCGCGGTCGGGACGGCGCTCATGTTTTCCTCGCCGGACACGCCGGGCATGCCGGGTGTGAGCGCCAAGACGGCGTGGGACTTTCTCCCAAACGGGTGGGCGATCGAGGCGGCTGGGTCGCACGCGGACGGGTGCCTCGGGCACAACGTCGAGCGGTTCGCCGGCAAGCCAGTTCGCGGCCTGCCCCCCGCGGGGTTTGAGGCGAGCACGCAGCTCGAGCAAGCCCGCCTGGGCGTGATCACCCGGGAGATGCGCCGCGTCGCCGAGCGCGAAGGACACCTCACAGCCGAACAGGTCCGCGACGAACTCGCGGCCGGGCGACTGGTCATCCCAGCCAACAAGACGCACCTCAAAAACGCGCTCGACCCCATGGCCATCGGCCGGGCGACCAAGACCAAAATCAACGCCAACATGGGCGCCTCGCCCGTGTCATCTGGCACGGACGAGGAAGTGGAAAAACTCCGCTGGGCCGAAAAATGGGGCGCCGACACCGTCATGGACCTCTCCACCGGCGGCGACCTCGATGTCACCCGGCAGGCGATCACCACCGCCTCCACCGTGCCGATCGGAACCGTGCCGATCTACTCGATGATCATCGGGCGGAAAATCGAAGAGCTGGACCTCGCAATGGTCATGGAAACCCTCGAGAAGCAAGCCAGCCAAGGCGTCGACTACTTCACCATCCACGCCGGAGTGCTCCTCGAGCACCTGCCGCTCGTGCGGAAACGACTCATCGGAATCGTCTCCCGCGGAGGGTCCCTGCTCGCGAAGTGGATGCTCGTGCACGGCAAGCAAAACCTGATGTACACGCACTGGGAGGAGATCTGCCAGGTGCTGCGAAAGCACGATGTGACCTTCTCCATCGGCGACGGCCTTCGGCCGGGCGGATTGGCCGACGCATCGGATGCGGCGCAGCTGGCTGAACTGGTGACCCTCGGCGAGCTCACCGAGCGCGCGTGGAGGCAGGGCGTCCAGGTGATGATCGAAGGGCCCGGCCACGTTCCGTTCGACCAGATCGAATACAACATGAAGCTTCAGCGCAAGCTCTGCCACGGCGCGCCGTTCTATGTGCTCGGGCCGCTGGTGACAGACATCTTCCCCGGCTACGACCACATCACAAGCTGCATCGGCGCGACGGCGGCTGCGTTCCACGGGGCGAGCATGCTTTGCTACGTCACGCCCAAGGAACACCTCGGGCTGCCCAAGAAAGACGACGTGAAACAAGGCTGCGTCGCCTACAAAATCGCAGCCCACGCAGCCGACGTCGCCCTCGGCATCCCCGGCGCCCGCGACCGCGACGACGAACTCACCAAAGCCCGCGCAGCCCTCAACTGGGAAAAACACTTCGAACTCTCCTTCGACCCCGACCTCGCCCGGGCCTACCACGACGAAGACCTCGACGTCGACACCGACTTCTGCGCCATGTGTGGCCACGACTGGTGCTCCGTACGTATCAGCAAGGAGATCAATGAGTTCATGTCCGGCAAAGACGAAAAGTACGAGTGGGACAAGCCCAAAAAGTCCGCCGCCCTGACACCCGAGCAACAGGAAATCCTCCGCGTCCGCGGCAACCTCTCCCCGGACGAAATCCACAAACTCGCCACCAAAACCAAAAAGGTCATGACCCAAGCCGAAGAAGACGCCGCCGCCGCCAAAGCCTCCTGCCACAGCGAC
>JBBRUM010000432.1:0-3354 GCA_038247815.1 Tepidisphaerales bacterium
CCGTCGCCAATTCACCGCGTCGTCATTCGTGAACCGCTCGCCGAGTCGCGCCCGTTCGTCCTTGAGTTCCTTCTCGACGGCGTAGAGGGTGCGGATGAAGGCGAGCGCCTCGACCGCCCGTGGGTCGCTCGGCTCGGCCTCCACGAAATATCGACGGGCATGCATCCAGCAACCGAGACGCCGAACGTTGTTGTGCACCGCGTTGTAGCCGTCGTAGGCATCGGCGTGGACGAAACCCTTGTAGCCTGCGAGGAACGTCTGCGGGAAGTTCTGACTCCGGCCGGCGGTGAAGTCGAAGAGGGGTGTACGGGTTGGCGGCGTCGCCGAAATAGACCCAGGCGTAGGCGGTGCGCCGAGGTCGCAATAGTAAGAGCGGCGTGTCGTCGGCGTGGACGGCGAACGACTGCAACAACCGCCGGTGCATCAGGTCGTAGAGCGGCTTCAGAAGGAGTCCGCACTTTTCAAGATGATCGCACAGGGTGGACCGCCGCACGTCCCAGCCGTGGCGGGCGAGGATCGACTCCTGACGATTCAGCGGCAGGTGGTCGCACATCTTCGAGACGATGACGTGGGCCAGCAGGCCGGCCCCGATATTGCTCTTGGGTAGCGGCTCCGGCGGCAGGACGGCTTTGGCGATCTGCGGGTCGTGGCCTTGGGATTCACACGAGCGGCAGGCATAAACGGGGCGGATCAGTTCCCGGACGAAGATCGCCATCGGCTGATAATCGAGGCGTTCATTGACCGTCTGGCCGATGCGGAGCTTGGCTGTGCCGCAGCAGGCGCACACCTTCTCGGCGTCGCTCAAGTCGATCACTTCGGGACGACGCGGCAGATCCGCCGGCTTCCGCCGGCGACCGTGTCCCTTCCTCTTCCGCTCGGGAGCCTCGGCTTCGGGAGCGGCTTCGACCACAATCGCCGGGGTCGGATCGGGTTCGGGGTCGAGGCCGTCGAACAGGGTTGGGCCTTCGACCCGCTCACTGGATCGGCCGAACGTTATCTTCAGGGTGCAACCGGTCTCCAGACAGCCCGATCGCTCCGAGATCGCTCGTTTCCTAAGGAGAATTGCGATCTGGCACACGCGCGGCTGATGCGGTTGACGTCGTTAACGGTCGAATTGAGCTGGAACCAAACAGGGGCATGCCTTACCAGATCGTTCTCTTACCAACGGTCCGGATCGAGCATGCCCCATGGATGGCGAGCATAATACCCCCGCGACACCCTGTCCAGACCACGTCTCGATCGCCGAACGGGACGCCCGTCGCGTCTTCGACGAAGCGGTGCAATTCTGCTCCACCTGCACCGGTTCGTTTCGCTTGTTCGAAGCGGAGTTGCTCCGGCGGCTCTTCGCGTTGGGCTGCCTTCTGGTGCGATTGTTTCTGACTCGGCGCCAGGAGCGGTTCACGCGGACGCCGCCCTCGAGCCATCGCTTGGGCCACCCGGCGGCCGAGCGAACTCTCAAGACCCTCTTCGGGAAGGTCACCTACACGCGGACCCAATGGCTCCGGCGGATCGGGGGCGGGGGCTGCCACCCGCTCGACGGGGATCTGGGTTTGACTCGGGACAGTTTCTCACCCTGGGTGATTCAATATGTGACCCGGCTGGCAACGCGGATGAGTTTTCAATCCAGTCGGATCCTGTGTCGTTCGGTATTGGGCTGGTCGCCATCGGTGGATTCCATCGAGAAGTTGGTATTGGGTTTGGGACGGTTGGCGGGTCCGTTCGCCCGTCAGCAGGCCGCCCCGAAGGGTGACGGCGAGGTGCTGGTGATCGAGGTGGATGGGAAGTGTCCGACGGCGGGTGCGGGTGAGTTGGCGAAGCGTCGGGGTTCTCGGACGGAGCATGCGAGGGCGTGTTCGTGCGGTTGCCAGCGTCATCGGGGTCAGGCAAAGCGCCTTCGTCGCGGGAGCAAGAAACGGCGGAAAAAGGGGGACAAGAGCAAGAACGGCAAAGAAGTGGTGGTGGTTGTGATGGATACGCTCGAGCGGGGTGCGGACGGGCGTTTGCACGGTCCGCGGAACAAGCGGGTCTGGGCGTCGTTTGGAGGCCGCAAGCGAGCGGCGTTGTGGGCGAGGGCGGAAGCGACCAAGCGGGGCTTTGGTCCGGAGACGGCGAAGACCGTCCAGATCGTCATGGATGGTGCGAGTGGTTTGAGGAACAACATGGCGTCGGCATTCCCGAAAGCGATCCCGACGATCGATGTGTGTCATGTGGTCGAGAAGTTGTGGGACTTGGGCCACCGCTTCCACAAGGAAGGGAGTGCGGAGGTGAAGGCTCGAGTGGAGGAGTGGAAGGAGTTGTTGTATCGGGGTCGGGCGGGGGAGTTGGTGGTGCGGTTGCAGCGGCTGTTGGCCGGGATCCCCCGAAGTGGTCCGGGTACGCATGGCAAGCGGACGATGTTGGAGAAGGTGGTCGGCTATGTGGAACCGCGGCTGGCGATGATGAAGTACGACGAATGGCGTGAGCGGGATCTGGTGATCGCAACGGGCCAGGTGGAGGGTGCGGTGCGTCACGTGGTGGGCGAGCGTTTGGATTGTGCCGGGATGCGTTGGATCCCGGGTCGAGCCGAGGCGGTGTTGCAACTGCGGTGCATCGAGATCAATGGCGACTGGGAGACGTTTGTCACCTGGAGTGATCGTCAGTATCAGAAACGACTCGTCGAGTATGAAGTCGTCCAGGTCCGGTGCAGCGATCCGTTGGTCTGCGACTTCGCGATGGCGGGATAGCTGTCTGGACACCGGCTGCACCCTTATCTTCACGAGGCGATGGATATGGGCCTGCTGCGTTTCAATCTGCTTGCGGAGTTCGACCACCACTCCCCGCAGCTCGGCGATCAACGCCTCGGCGTGCGTCAGCTTTTGGCGAAGATCATCCGTGTCGTGGGTCGGCGGCATGCTCTGTTCAACACCACTCCACGTTCCGGGTAGCGCGATTTACGCCTGAGTTTTGTACCGCCGCCGTTCCCGGGTCTTCGCCGGGTCGAGGCCGCCGAGGATCATCGCCAGTTGTGTCGGCGTGACGGTGACACCGGCCTCGGTCGCGACGGGAAAGGCGAAGGTGAACCTCCCCACGTTTGGCGGACGCTGAGTTAAGGGTGTAAACTCCAATCGAGGAGATCACCCGTGGCCAAGACCAAGACCAAAATCCGGCGCACCTTCACGAGCGAGTACAAGCTCCAAGCGGTGCAGCTCGTCACCGAGAAGGGCTTCTCTTACGCCGAGGCCGCTCGCCAGCTCGGCCTCCGAGACGCCCAGATCCGCGCTTGGAAAAAGCAGTTCGATGCCGAGGGCGCGAAGGCTTTCCCCGGCCAGGGCAACCGCGGTGTGCTCGAAGAGGAAGTCCACCGACTGCGGGCCG
>JBBRUM010000433.1:0-3347 GCA_038247815.1 Tepidisphaerales bacterium
TATATTCCACCATCCCCGGAGTAATCCCATGGCTCAGTCCCCTCCAAGACTAAACCCCATCCGCATCCCTGCCACGACCCGCGCCGCCCTCATCCGCCGCGCACCCAAACTCCCTCCCAATACGTCCTCTCAAACATTCACAAAAACCTCGCTTTCTGCGAAGTAACGGGCAAACCTCTACCCCAAACCCCTTCCCGAATCCTCCCCAAACGCTCCCTCGGCAAGATCTCCGACGCCGACCTCGTCGCCCTCACCAAACCCCCCCATACCACCTCCCGGGCTGCCACTCACGCCAAGTCTGCCCGCCGCAGCGCCTGACCGCCCTCACCGCAATCCCCGACACCAACATCCTCGTCCGCGCCTTCCTCTCTCCCATCGGACCCGCCCACGAAGTGCTCGACCTGTGTGTCAATCGCACCCTCATCCCAGTCATCAGTAAACCGCTTCTTCGCGAGTACCGCAGGTCTCTCACCCACCCCCACTTCCGCTCCCGGTTTCCTTAGATCACGGAATCAAAGGTTAACGACCTCCTCGCCAACCCCTCGTTCGTCGCCGACTTTTTCGACACCTCCAACCACCGGTTCTTCTTCCCCCAGCACCCCCCCCGGGACGTCCACCTGCTCACTCTCGCAATCGCCTCCCACGCCGACCCCGCCCGCCGTTTCCGACAGCGCACGCCGCGCACCCGCATTCTCACCCTCTCCCACCTCCCCCAATACACTCCCCACGCCATGACAACCCCCACGACCATCCCCGAACTGACCTCCCTCCTCGCCCCCACCTCCCTCCGTCCCGGCGACACCGTTCTCCTACATTCCTCTCTCCGCGCCCTCGGACCCGCCGGCAAATCCGCCGACAACCTCCTCGACGCCTTCCTCTCCCACCTCACACCCACCGGAACCCTCGCCGTGCCCACCCACACCTGGGCCACCGTCTCCGCCCAACAACCCGTCTTCCACCAAACCCACACACCCTCCACCGTCGGAACCCTCACCAACGTCCTCCGCCTCAGGCCCCACGCCCACCGATCCCTCCACCCCTCGCACTCCATCGCAGCCCTCGGCGCCCGCGCAGCCGAACTCACCGCCCACCACGAACTCGACACCACCCCCTGCTCGCCCCAATCCCCCTACGCCAAACTCATCGACTACAACGCCAAAGTCGCCCTCCTCGGCGTCGACCTCCGCCGCTGCACCTTCTTCCACTGCCTCGAAGAAATCGCCCACCACGACCCCGCCTTTCTCTCCCCCGCCGCCACCCCCCGCGTCCTGATCCGCCATGACGGAACCACCCTCCACTGCCAAGCACACACCCACGCCGGAAACACCTCCGAAGTCTTCCCCCGCGTCGAACTCGCCCTCCTCGCCGAAAGCGCCCTGGAAATCCACCCCTTCGCCTCCTCCCGCCTCCTCATCGTCCACGCCCGCCCCGCCGCCGAACTCCTCATCCCCCTCCTCCGCAACAATCCCAAACTCTTCCAGTAACCCCCACCTCACCGACACACAGTCGTCAGTCACATAAAAAACACTTCCCAAGTCCCACCACCGTCGGTTAAACTACCTAACAAATTACGTACATTGATATCGGCAGATCGGCAATGTTTGATGATTGTAAAACCGATCTTATCCCTAACACACACTAGGGCGCAGGGCGTGAACTCACGGGTCAGGGGGACTTATGGAGGGATCAACATGGACATGGACCGCGTCAAATCCTCGCATCGTCGGGCAACACTCGACGGTCGCGATGTTCGCGAGAAATTGCTCGCGATTCGCCCGCAGATCGGGCTGCTTCCCTCTGCCGATCGGGTGCTCCTGGAGCTCGTGCCCACCGGCGACAGGTCGGTTCGGGAGGTCGCTCGGCTGCTCGGCGTTAACCCAGGCTGGCTGTCTCGGCGGTACCACGCGATCCTCCGCCGCGTGCAGGACCCGCAGGTCGCAGCCGTTCTCTCCCCCGCCTGCGATCTCCCCGTCGAACTCCGCCAGATCGCCATCGAACGCTGGCTGCTCGGAACCAAAACCTCCGTCATCGCCGACCGCCACAAGCTCTCCCGGGCGCGGGTCGACGAGTCCCTCGCGTTTCTCAATGGCTATCTCCGCGGCCGAACGCGCGCACTCACCGGCGTCGAACTCACCGGCGCAAAATTCACCGGCGCAAAACTCACCGGCGTCGACCTCACCGACTTCCCCGGCGCCCGCCCGGCGGCCCCTCAAACTCGAACTCCACTCGCCACAGCGGTTTAGCACGCCCCGCTCCCGAGTACATCCCCGCAAGCGTCCGCCGCAAACTCCGCACACTCCCAAACCCGTCCGCCCGCGCATCCTCGATCGACAAACCCGCCAGCCGCACCCGCTCGACCGACCGCACCCGCAAATACCCCACCCCCGGCGCAAACACCCGCTGACCCGCCCGACACCGCGCGCGGTCCCACCTCCGCAATGTCGTCGTCTTCCCGCCTGAAACGATCGCCTCGGCAAACACCTTCTTAAACAGGAGAAGTCCCATGGTCTCATCATCCTCGCCCGCCAATACCACCGGCTACCCTCAATATACCACGCCGGTAGCGGAACGTCACCCCGCCATTACCGCTGCCGCGAAATTCTTCGGCCTGCCCCCCGACCACCCCCTCCTTACCCCCACGCCCGCCCCCACCGCCCTCTCTCCCGCCGAACTCTCCGCCGCCATCCCCCAGCCCGGTCAGATCACCCTCCTCTCCGGCCCGAGCGGCTCGGGGAAATCATCGCTGCTCCGCAGTCTCGCCGCCCACCTCCGATCCGTCGGCGCCACCACCGTCAACCTCGACACCATCGCCCCGCCCGACCACCCCGTCGTCATCCTCTTCGGCCAGGTTCCCACCACCGATGTTCTCCGCCGGCTGGGCCGCGTCGGCTTGGGCGAAGCCCAAGTCCTCTTCCACCGCCCCTCCGAGCTTTCCGACGGCCAGCGCTTCCGCCTGCACCTCGCCCTCGCCCTGCACGACCTCGAGCGCTCCCCGCCCCGCCACCCCCGCGTGCTCCTCATCGACGAGTTCTGCAACAGCCTCGACCCCGTCTCGGCCACCGTCGTCTCCACCATGCTCTCCCGCACCGTCCGGGACCTGGCCATCGCGGCCGTCGTCGCCACGTGGCGCACCGACCTCCGGGCAGCCCTCAAACCGGCATGCAACACCCATTGCGATTTCGGAAAAACAACCCTCACCCTCACACCCCGCTGCCACCCCCAACCCCAACCCCGCCCCAAACCCGACCGCCCCAAACCCGACCTCCCGACGCCGGACTTCTACCAACCCGCCGCACCCGCCCGCGGCTAGCCAATGTTCTGCCACAGCACCACCAACACCAGCACCA
>JBBRUM010000434.1:0-3347 GCA_038247815.1 Tepidisphaerales bacterium
AACGACCACGACATGAACTCGACAATAGGGCGGAGGCCGGTCATGGCCGCCCCGATCCCCAATCCCGCAAACCCCGTCTCCGAGATCGGCGTGTCGATCACCCTCTTCGGCCCGAACTTCGCCAGCATCCCCTCGGACACCTTGTAAGCGCCGTTGTACTCGGCGACTTCTTCGCCGCAGAGGAACACATTCTCGTCGCGCTCCATCTCTTCGACCATCGCGGAACGCAGGGCTTCACGGAGGGAAATTTCAGGCATGGGAAACTCGGGGGCAAATGTCAGATGTTCAAAATCAAATGTCAGATTTCAGATTTAAAGACTGCGGGTGTCGAGTGTCGGATGTCGCCATCAAAAGGGCCTCAGGTACGCTCTTGCCGGCATTTCACATCTGACATTTAACATCCCACATCTGACATCATTTCGGGAACGGGTACTTCTCGACGAGCACATCGGTGTACAGCTCGGATGCGTCGGGTTCGGCGGATTCGATAGCGAACTTCACGGCGTCATCGACGATGTTGCGAATGTCGGCGTCGTATTGCTCTTCGATCTTGTCGGTGAGGACGCCTTTCTCGTGGAGGCGTTTGCTGTACAAAGAAATCGGGTCGCGGAGCCTGGCCTTCTCGGCTTCGTCTTTGCTGCGGTATTTGAGGGGGTCGGACATGGAGTGTCCGCGGAAGCGGTAGGTGTTCATGGACAGATACGTCGGTCCTTCGCCGCGGCGGGCGCGGTCGCCGGCTTCGGTGAGGGCGTCGATGACGGTATCGATGTCGTTGGCGTCGACGTTGTAGTACGGCATGTTGTAGCCGCTGCCGCGTTTGGCAAGGTCACGCTCGGCCGAGTGGCGTTCGACCTGGGTGCCCATGGCCATGCCGTTGTTTTCGATCATGAAGATGACCGGAAGCTTCATCAGCGACGCCATGTTGAGCACTTCGTTGTGCGACCCTTGGTTGACCGCGCCGTCGCCGAAAAGGCAGAAGTTAACCCCGCCGGTATTCTTGTACTGGGCGGTGAAAGCGGCGCCGATGCCGAGGGGAATGTGCCCGCCGACGATCCCGTGACCGCCCATGTTGCCGACCTCGGCTTGGAAGAAGTGCATCGACCCCCCCTTGCCCTTGGACGACCCGGTGGCCTTTCCGAACATCTCGGCCATGCCGGCACGGGGCGACATTCCCAGCGCTAGCGAGTGTCCGTGGTCACGGTACCCGTTGACGAGGGTGTCTTTCCCGAACTGATAGACCGACGCGATACCGACTGCGATGGCTTCCTGCCCCGAATAAAGGTGGCAAAATCCGCCGATCGGAGGTCTGGGTTCGCCGTCGCGCGTGCCGGGGTACTTTTTGGTGTACTCCTGGTACGTCCGCTCTTCGAAGCGACGGATGAGCATCATCATCCGAAAACGTTTGAGTTCTTCGGCACCGTCGGGTTTGGCTGGGCCAGTCCGTGCGGGGCGAGTTTGGACACCGTGAGCTACTGCCATGTAGCGGCCTCTCAAGGGGTTATGTCGATTCCGCCGGGGTTGGGCCGCCGGAATCTTCGGTTCTTTGGAGCACGCCCGTCCGGGGTTGACCGAACGAACGACAAAAGCAGTGTAGCCACTAACTGGGGGTGTTCAACTGCAACTTATTCAACGATCCTGCTTTCCCAATTCCCCGCAATACACTCGGGATTACTAGAACATTGCCTCCGTCGCGGTCTTGGACGATTCGTGCGGCAGGGTCAGCGCCTGATTCGAGAACACGGGCGATACTGGCATCCCCGCCGTGACGACCGGGAAGGTCACCTGGCCCGAGAACGGACTGACGCCCGAGCGGTTCATTGAGGCGACGCGGAAGAACTGGAATTTGGCGTTTCGTACTGTGGCGGTGCTGACGTTGGCTCGGGTCGCGGCGGCGTTTGACCACTTGACGCCATCGATGGAGCCCATGACGCGGTAACCGGTTTCGCCTGCGACGTCGATCCACGACACGACCGCGCCCTTGGCTGGGGCGATGGCGACGACCGCCGATATCCCGCTCGGGGTGGCCGGGGCGGTCGTGACCGTGAGCAAGGGGGAAACCCCTCCGGCGCCGGTGTCGTTGGTGGCAAGTACACGATATGAGTAGGTCTGGCCCGGTTGGACCGTCTCATCGGCATACCCCGCGACGCCGAAACCCGACGCTACTGTGCTGAAGGTCTGTCCCCGGTCCAGCGACCGCTCGAGGGTGTAGTTCGCAGCGCCCTTGGGGGCGGCCCAAGTGAGAGTGACGCGGGTGGAGGTCGGGGCGCCGAGGGTCCGCAGTCCACGGGTGGGGCCCGGCGCGGGGGTGGCCAAGACGTCCGCGGAGGGCGTGCCGAGTGTGCCTCCCGAGGCCGAGACGACGCGGAACCGAACAGACTGACCGGGTGCAAGACCTTTGAGCGCGAAGGAGCGTTGGTCGGCCATGGCGGCGCCGACGTTGCGCCAGAGCGTGCCGACCTGGCGCTGGATCAAGAAGCTCCCCGGGTCGGCAACGACGGCCCAGTTGAGCACAGTTGCGCTCTTGGGTCCGATGGAGAGCGTGAGGTCGTCGGGGACTGGGAGCGTGCCCGAGAGTGTCACCGCGGCGGCGGCGGGTGACGAGTGCTCGGAATCGCCCGACGCGTTGATGGCCTTGACGCGGTACTCGTACCCCTCGCCGATTACCACCTGCCTGTCGACGTAGCTCAATGTGTTTGCGTTCAAGGTGGTCAGTCGGGTGAACGGGAATCCGTCCTGCTTGCGTTCGACGACGTACGAGCTCGCGCCCTTCGAGGCGAGGAAGGAAAGCTCGATGCTCGGGCCGGGCGACGGCTGGGCGGTGAGCCCCGCCGGGGCGGCGGAGATGGTGAGCACGCCGTTGACCTGCGTGGTGAGGGACGAACCACCTGCGTTGGTGGCTCGAACACGAAACTGGTACGAGGTGCCGGTGTCCAAGTCGGTGATGGTGGTGCGCGTGGTGCCCCCGGCAAGCTGCTGTACGACCGCGTAGGGCCCACCCTCCTTCGACTGCTCGATGGCGTAACCCGTGCCGCCGAGCGACACCGTCCAGGTGAGCTCGGCGGTGTTCGCGCTGATGGCGGTGCGGAGAAAACTTGCCACCTCAGCCGGCGGGGTGAGCAGCGCGACCGAACCTGTGAACGGCGAGGTCGCCGAGAAGGTCGAGGCCTGCAGTCGGTAGGCGTAAAGCGTGTTGCGATTGACGTTGTCGGTATAGGTCGTGCTGGCGCCGGAGATCGTGGCAAGGGTGTTCCAGTTCAGCCCGCCGTCCAGGGACCGCTGCACGAGCACCGCCTGCGACACCGTCGTGCCCGACCAAGTGAGAAGGACCGTCGACGGGGTGGGATTCG
>JBBRUM010000435.1:0-3342 GCA_038247815.1 Tepidisphaerales bacterium
GCCGTCGTCTGCTGGGAGCAACGAAACATGCTGACCCTCCAACTCGCCGGCGAGCGAACCGGAATCCGAATGGGGAGGGATTTCGCAGTCGCCATGTTCGCGGGCGACGGCACCGCCCTCCCGTGCTACACCGAACCCATCGTCGCGCGAGTACCCTTCCCGGAATGTGGGCGCATCGCCGTGGAAATTCTCGACGACATGTACCGCTCGGGCAGGAGAACCTTCGACTCGGTGAAGGTTCCTTATAGCGAATTCTGCGTCTAACCCGCACCCCCACACCAGATCACGCCGCCGCCACCACCCCACACCGCCATCCTCACCGCCTCCGGACATTCCATCGCCCACGCCGGGGCTATACTGCGGGCAACATGTCCTTCAGATTCGCAGCCGTTTCCGGTGAACCCACGTGCAAGGTCCGCTACATCATGCAGGACCCCGAGTCCTTCGGTTTCCCGAAAGACCAGAAAGAACTCGTCAAGATGGCGATCAAGGGGCAATCGCTGCTCGAAGTCGCCCTCGGTGAGGAACCTCACGTCGAGATCGAGCACACCTGCGGCGGAGTAACCGCTTGCTCGACCTGCCACGTTTGGGTCACTCGGGGGGCCGAGCACATGTCCGAACCCACCGACGCCGAAGGCGACCGCGTCGATCAGGCACGAGACGTCCGCATTTGCTCCCGACTCAGTTGCCAAGCGCGGATCCAAGACGATGACGTGGAGATCGTCTGCGAAATCCCCGCATGGAACCGCAATTTGATCAAGGAAGCCCCGCACGACTGATCGGTGCTTGGTGGACGTAGATCGTAAGTGAGTGAGTGCAAGCTACCTTGGAGGTGTGAGATGGCCGGTCGAATCACGTGGCAGGATACCGAAGAGATCGCGCTGCAGCTCCTAGAGCAACATCCGGGTGTGGACCCGTTTTCGGTGCGGTTCACCGATCTGCACCGCTGGATCATTACCTTGCCAGGTTTTGACGACGACAAGTCGAAAAACGCCGAGAGCATGCTTGAGCAGATCCAAATGAAGTGGAACGAAGAGAAGATGGCGGAGGACTGATTGCCCGCGTGACGCACTCTCGGGCTCGGGCAATAACGCGATACAGAATGGGTCCGGCTTGTAGTTACCCCCGATTTGAGGGTACTGTCGGGTTCCCTGCGATTTCCGCAGGGTTAGAAAGGTTCGGCGTCTTGTCGCACGTAGCACCCCTGAAAGGGGGTACGAGTTTACCGCCTCAGGGAGAAGACGACTTCTCACTGATGGAAAAGATCGCGCTGGGCGACCGCTCGGCGATGGATCTTCTTTACCGCCGCTATTCGCCGGTGGTGTTCTCGATTTGCATGCGGATCGTGGGGGACCAAGGGATCGCGGAAGATTTGCTGATTGACGTATTCTTTGAGTTGTGGCGGAAGGGGGAGCGGTATGACCCTGCGCGTGGGGCTCCACTGACGTATATCACGACTTTGGCGCGGTCGCGGGCGATTGACCGCAAGCGGGGCAAGGGGGGTCGGTGGAACACTGGTGCCGAGGGGGCCATAGAACGTATGGCTGATGCGGGTTTCGGCGAGGACCCGGCCCCGACGCCGCCTCAGTCGAGCATGCTCAATGAACAGGCGGGGGCAGTGCGGAAGGCCCTGTCGCACCTCGAGGAAGACCACCGTGAGACCCTAGAATTGAGCTACTTCGAGGGGTTGAGTCATAGTCAAATTGCCACAAAACTGGGCAAGCCTCTGGGAACGGTGAAGACGCATATTCGAATGGGGATCATCCGTATGCGTGAGTTGTTGCGTATGGAGCCTAGTAGGGACTAAACCGGGTGTTAGAAAGACCCGTTAACTTTGGAACAGGTGAAGCACAGTGGACTGCAAGGAACGCCAAGACGACATCCTCCTCTACGCCATCGGGGCGCTGGAAGAGCCCGAGCGTTCCCGCTTGCGGGCACATATGGCCATGGGTTGTCCGGAGTGCGCTGGGCAGGTGAGTCAAGCCGAGGCGACGTGGTCGCTGGTGGGGCTGACGGCGTTGGACGGGAAGTGGGCGGTTCCGGCGGGGGCGAAGGCGGCGCTGGACGCGCGGATCGAGGGTTCGACGGAGGGCGTGGGATCTGACGAGAAGCACGGACTTCGTTTGGCGGGAGAGCGCGGTGCGCTGGTTCTGCCGACGGCCGCCGGGGCCGGGGGCGTGCGGGGGGGGAAGGTGGGCGCGGGGTGGGGACGCGTGCTGCTGGCGGCGTGTCTGGCGGTGGGGGTCACGGCGGGGGCGAGCTGGTTGACGTTGGGATCGGCGATGCAGCGGGCGGAACGGGAAGCCGGCGGACTCCGGGCCGAGGTCTCGGCTGTGCGGGGGGCGCAAAAGATGGCGGAAGACGAACTGAAGCTCGCCCTGACCATGCAGGAAGAGTCCGACGAAAAACTCGCCACCGCCACCGCAGCCGTGGAGCAATTCAAGGCCAAACTCGCCGAAGCCGAAACGCAACTGACGTCCCTGAAAGGCCGCTCCGACGCGCTCGACGAGATGGTCGTTTCCCTGCGGACCGATCTGACGGCGACGCGGGCCGTGGCGGAGATGCTCTACTCGAAGCAGCTTCTCACGCTCGACCTCAAAGGCCAGCCCGGCCAACCGGAGGCGCAGGCGCGACTGCTGGTGGACCTGCAGAACAAGATCTGGAAGCTGTACGCGACGGACCTCAAGCCTCTGGACGGGCGGGTGTACGAGTTTTGGCTTATCACGGCCGACGGGGCGAAGGTGCCCATGGGCAACTTCACGGTGGACGCAAAGGGGCAGGGCACGCTCAACGGGATCGTCCCCGACCCGCTTCCCAAGCTCGCGGCGGCTGCGGTGAGCGACGAGCCGGGTCCGGGCGCTACGGAGCCGACGGGCACGCTGCACGTCATCGGACAGTTCCAATAGGCGCGGCCGGGCGGGGTTAAAGGGGACATGACCTTGCCGAATTCTCGCGCGACGTGGACCGCGTTGTCAATGGTCGTGCTCCTGGCGGGTGGTGGGCGTGGATAGCCGACGGTGGCGGAATCCACCGACGAGGTGGCCCCGGTCGCTCGGGCGGAGAAGAAGGGGAAGAAGGCGGTTCTCGCGCCGGGTGACTCGTACACGATTTTCGAAGGGGTGGAAGAG
The DNA here is from genome assembly GCA_038247815.1 of Tepidisphaerales bacterium. Taxonomy (GTDB): domain Bacteria; phylum Planctomycetota; class Phycisphaerae; order Tepidisphaerales; family Tepidisphaeraceae; genus JBBRUM01. The sequence goes on from JBBRUM010000435.1 coordinate 3,129, forward strand.
TCGTACCGCTGGCCGGTGGTGCTCTCGGGGCTGTCGCGGCCGGAGGGTCTGAGCGTGGACGACCCCGACGTCTTCGCGCGGATTGGGTGGATCACGCCGGAGCTGCTTTTGACCCTGGACGGGATTCAATTCGAGGGGAAGTACGACCCCGTGACGGTGATGGCGGGGGTCAACGACCGGATCCGCGGCGGTATCGCGGGCAACTATCGGCGGA
>JBBRUM010000436.1:0-3338 GCA_038247815.1 Tepidisphaerales bacterium
CGGCGATTAGCCGAATACTTCGTTATCGGCCACTAGCGACGACCACGGAGACGCCTACCTCACCTCCCCAGCGCGTCTTCGACCACCTTCACCAGTCCCGCGTCCTCCGGCTTGGTCGAGCTGCCGAAACGGGCGAGCAGCGTCTCACCATCCCGCCCGATCACAAACTTCGTGAAGTTCCAGCCGATTTCACCCGCGAATCCGCCCGAACCAACGGTTAATGCTCGGTAAACCGGGTGGATGCCGTCACCCTTTACCGTGATCTTGCTCATCATCGGGAAGGTCACGCCGTAGGTGTTAGAGCAGAACGCTTTAATCTCGGCTTCGCTGCCGGGTTCCTGGCCGCCGAAGTCGTTGCTCGGGAACCCGAGCACGACCAAGCCGCGGTCTTTGTACTTCTGGTACAGAGATTCCAGCCCGGTGTACTGCTTCGTAAACCCGCAACGACTGGCGACGTTGACCACGAGAACGACCTTGCCCTTGAGTTGTGCGAGGTCGAAGTCTTTGCCGTCGATGTCCTTGACAGTGTGTTGGAGTGCGTTGACGCGAACGGCTGGTTGGGTGGGTTCTGCGAGCACGGTTACTCCTGCGATGTTTCTCACATAGCGAAACGCGACTAAGGCAACGACCGCCAAGACGCCGATAATCAGCAATGTTCTCATACGTTGGAGAATAGCCCGCCCGGTGTTCACGGACGAACGCCACGCACGGTATCGCCGAGCCCATCGGCCAATGACACGGAGGTCCTCCCATGAAGCTTCTCATCCTCGGTCCCACAGCCCTTCTCGGTCGGGCCCTCCTCGACCTCGCCGCCCAAGCCGGTCACGAATTGACCGTCTACAACCGCACCGCCCTCGACCGAAACCGCTTCCCGTTCGTCGAGTGGATCGACGCCTCGGCCATTGACTCGCTCGACCGCATCACCGGCCGGCCGTACGACTGCGTCTTTGACCTCTCCGCCGGCTTGCCCGATGTCACGCTGCGAAATGCGCTCCTCCTCGAAGGCCGAACGCCGTTCTACATCCTGCTGTCCTCCCTCTCGGTTTATCGCGACTTCGCCGCCCCGAACATCGACGAGTCTTATGCCACGGCCGAGTACCCCGCCCACGTCACCGCACCCTCCCCCGACCTCGCCGATTACTCGACCTATGGCGCACGCCTGGCCCTCTGCGAGCGCCGCCTAGCCGAGGTTTTCCCCCGCCGCGCCGCCGTTGTCCGCGCCGGCCTGCTCGCCGGACCTTACGACACCTCCGAACGCCTCCCCCGGCTCATCCGCCGCGTCGCCTCCGCCGCCGTCGGCGAAAAAATCCTCGTCGGATCCAACCCCAACCAACCCGTCCAACTCCTCGACACGCGCGACCTCGCCGCATTCTTCCTTTCCCTGGCAGCCACCCGAATTTCCGGCGTCTACAACGCGGCCGGCGACATCACCCCCCTCGACCAACTACTCGACCACCTCGCCATCGCCACCCAATCCCCCGCCGAGTTCGCCTACCTCCCCGACGACCACCTCGCCCGCGCCGGAATGCTACCAATGAGCCAGCTCCCCCTCTGGGTCCCGGAGCGCGGATACCCGGGTTTCTTCCGCGTTTCCACCGCAGCAGCTCGCCGCACCGGCTTGGCCCCGCGCGCCCTGATCGACACCTTCGCCGCCGCCAACGCTTTTCTACAGGACCAAGACCGCCGCAATGTGGCCGTCCATCTCCCAGCCGGAACCGCGCTCCCCATCACCGTCCTCCCCAAACCCGGCGAAGCTCGCCTCCTCGAATCCCCCGCCGTCCGCCAAGCCGTGTCGTCGGCCGCCTAGAGAAGATGTCCGAATGAGATAGCGCTGGCGGCTGACTATTGCTCGCCTTTGAGAATGAGCGCACTTGCCCCGCCGATGCAAGAGCAGATTTTCGCACCAAATCAACGTGGCGACGGGACATCCGACATCGCCGATACGCTCCCGACCTCCAAGTCCCGAACGCGGAGAGTTCGGCGTCACTTTCTCGAGCCGAATGATCCCACGTACCAGCCTGTGGCTGGTGACGCGTAGTCGCCCTTTACGACCCTAAACCCTGCAAGGCCAAGCCAAGCTCGCGGCCGGCCTGGCGCGAGTATTTTTTGACTTGAGAAGATGTCGGGTGCAGTTTCCCATCTGCCGACAAGGCGGCCGACGTGTCCGCGGAAAGGGAATGTCCCACCGGTTGGTTGTTTGATTATTTTGACCTTCTTGGTGCCCGACGACGCGGACACCGGTCGCAATGGGACGGAAGGAGTTTTGTGAGTATCGAGTGGTTTAGGAAAGCGGCAAAGGAGTCGCTCGTGGCGATGCGCGCGGCGAACCCGGCGTCCAAGCTGATGGAGACGCAATTGGCGGTGGCGCGGGAGGCGGGGTTTGTGTCGTGACGGGCGTTGAAAGCGGCGACGAAGAAGTCGGGGGTGGAGAAGCCGGGGGCGGAGAAGCCGGGGGCGGGGGGAGTCGGGGCCGGGGGGAGTCAACGACCGCGTGCGGGCGTTTGCCGAGGCGCTCAGCCGGGATCGGGGGGATGTAGAGGCGATTCGGGAGCTGTTGGCGGCCAACGTGGGGCGGGCAAACTGTTCGCCGTGGCGGGGATTTACGGCAATCGAGGCGGCGGCGCACCTGTGCGTGTGGCACCGGCCGAAGGCGCGGGAGATCGCGAGGCTGCTCATTGATCGGGGGCGGTGTGCGATTTGCCCGCAGTGGCGCGGGCGGGGTTATTGGAGGAGGTGCGACGTCGGCTGGACTTGGACACTGGGCTCATCGACGTGCCGGACCGATTCGGGCGAACAGCGCTCTATAGGGCGGTCTGCACATAAGGGGCGCTTGCCGGGGGACAAGAAGGGGGCGAGGAACTCCTGCTGAATGGGCAAGGGTGGACGTGTTTCTGGCGACGGCGCTCCTGCGGGCGGGTGACATCGCGGACATGCTGCGGCGCGCTCCGGCGCAGGCGCGCGCCGTGGACGCCAGGGGGCTTACGGCGCTGCACTGGGTGACGCGGGCAGACCCGAACGACGGGCGCGCGGTGGAGGTCGCGCGGGTGCTGCTGGACACGGGGGCAGATGTCGCGGCGGCTGCGCCCGCGCAGGAGGGAATGAAACCCCTTCACTGCGCAGCCTAGTGGGCCTCGTCGGTAACGATGCCTGAGCTGTTCCTCTCACGAGGGGCAGACGTCAACGCGCGGGGGAGCACCCAACGGACCTCGCTCGAATAAGCTGTGGACCGCAACCGCGAAGAAGTGCGCGACTTATTGCGCTCACGCGGGACAAAGGGTCGGCGCGAACTCGACGAACAGACCGATCCCACAGCCGGCGAGTTCTGAATCGCGGTGCAG
>JBBRUM010000437.1:0-3319 GCA_038247815.1 Tepidisphaerales bacterium
CGTCGGCGGCTACGACAAGCACCTCAATATGTCCCCCCTCTCCGCCGCGCTGGCGTCACGGGCGAAGAAATCGCTCTGTATCGGCGCCCTCGGCCCGGCGCTGCACGCCGCCATCGGCCCGGAGAGGTCCGAACTCTGCCACACCCTCCCCGCCGCCCTCGCCCGGGCTGCCGAGCTTGCCCGACCGGGCGACGTCATCCTGCTCTCCACCGGCTGCGCGAGCTACGACCAGTTCCCCAACTTCGAGGCACGCGGCGACGAGTTCCGCACCCTCGCGCGGCAGCTTTCCTAGATGTAGTACATCCCTTCCGTTCGACTCGTCGCCCGCCCGACGTGCTCGAGCAGCTCCTCCAGCGTCATCTCGTCGAGCACGACATCGGTCGCAGCCGTCAGCTTGTCGTTGATCAGCCTTACCGCCACCTTCCCCGGCACGGTCTCCGCCGGGCCAGACTCCTTGATCGCCAGACGCCCCTCGAGTCGTCGGATCAGATCGCCGACGCTGATGTCCTTCGCCCGCCGACTTAGACGATACCCACCGCCCGCCCCGACCTTGCTCTCCAGAAAGCCCCCTCGGCGGAGGGTGAGGAGAATGGCTTCCAGAAACTTGTTCGGCAGCTCCTCGTGCTTCGAGAGGTCTTTGGACTGAACGAACGTCTTCTCCCCGAACTTCGCCAGCGCCACGATCGCCCGCAGGCCATACTCCGTTCTCTTGGAAAGCTTCATTCGCCAGCTCCGAGGGACCACCGACACCAACTCCTACTTTTCTAATCGTAATTCATCCCACCTCCGCTTACCACCCTCACCGAGATATCATCCGGGCGTGAACCCTTACCGATTCATCGCCATCGCGTTTGCAATGTTGGCCCTGCTGGCGTCCGCGTCGGCCCAGCCGATAGGCGCGTTCGGTGAGACCCCGAAAGTGCAGGTCTCGGCGTTCCTGAACGCCACACCGCTTACGCCCGGGTCGCAACACGTCCTTGCCGTCGTGGTGGACATCCCCGAGGGGCTGCACGCGCAGTCGGCAACCCCGTCCAACGAGGCGTTCATCCGATTCGAGATCAAGCTCACCACCCCCCTGCCGCCGGGCGTGCAAGCCTTCGACACCGTCTACCCCAAAGGCCACGACCAAACCTATCCCATGCTCGGCACGCTCAATGTCTACGACGGCCGGGTCATCGCGTACATCCCGCTAACGGTGAGCGCGGACGCGGCCGTGCGGGAAGGGCTGGAGATCTCCGGCGTGCTCACCACCCAACTCTGCGACGACAAGAGCTGCTTCCCTCCGGAAGACACGACCTTTGCCGTAAAGTTCGCCGTTGCGACGCCGAGAACCCCAGCCGTCCCCGGTAACGCCGCGCTCTTCTCCGGGTTCGACTGGTCGTCGTTTGGGAAATCCATCCAGCCGACAGGCCCCCCGACGGCGGTGAACGCGCCACGGGTGTTCGGCTTGGCACTCTCACCGCAGAGCTATCCGCTCGCATTTTCGATCGCGATTTTTGTCGGCATCATTTTCAACATCATGCCCTGTGTTCTCCCCGTGCTTCCGCTGAAGGCATACGGGTTTTACGAGGCGTCACAGCATTCGCGGGCGCGCTCTCTGATGCTCGGGCTGATCTTTTCCTCCGGCGTCGTCGCGGCGTTCGGCGTTCTGGGCGTGATCGTGTTCTTCGCCGGGCAGCAGTGGGGATCGCTGTTCCAGCAACCGTGGTTCACGTGGTCCATGGTGGCGATTCTCGTCGCGATGGCGGCGGGCTTGTGGAACCTGTTCACCTTCCGCCTGCCCCTGGGCGTGTACTCCTTCGAGCCCAACCACAACTCCGTCTCGGGCAACTTCCTCTTCGGCGGGTTCACCGCCCTGCTCTCCACCCCCTGCACCGCCCCGCTGTTCCCAGCGCTGCTGCTGTGGGCCTCCGCCCAGCCGAAGGTCGTCGGATTGGGTCTCATGCTCGCCGTCGGCGTGGGCATGGCCTTACCGTATCTCCTGCTCGCCGGCGTTCCCGAACTGGCCCGCAAATTCCCCCGAACTGGGCCCTGGTCCGAGCTGATAAAGCAGATGATGGGCTTTCTCGTGCTGGGAACGGCTGTGTTTCTCGCCGGACAGGCCCTGCTGCCGGGGATGAAGTTCATGTTCGCCATCGCGGCCACGGCGGTCGTCGCCGGCGGCTTCCTCATCGTGCAGACCGCCCGCCTCATGCCCCGCGCCGTCCCCATCGCCACGTCGTGCATCCTCGCCTTGGCGCTCATCGGGTCCACCGGCTACGCAGCCGTCAGCCTCAACCAAAAGTCTGTCGAGTGGACCCCCTTCTCCGACGCCGCCCTCGCCGCCGCCCGCGCCGAACGCCGCTCCGTGCTGATAAAATTCACCGCCAACTGGTGCGCCAACTGCCACTACGTCGAAGCCACCGTCTTCACCGACCGCCAAGTCCGCACGGCCCTCACCCGCAAGAACGTGCTCCTCCTAAAGGTCGACATCACCCGCGCCAACGCCCCCGGCTCGGACCTCCTCCGCCAACTCAACCCCGCCGGGGGAATCCCACTGACTGCAATCTACTTCAACGGCGCTGACGAGCCCGTGCAGCTCGCCAGCATCTTCACACCGGCGACGCTCATCGAAACGCTGGAAACAGGCAAGTAACGCCCTCACCGCCATCGGACGCGGCTGCCGAGGCGCATCGCTGGAACAAGTAGCCCTGGTCCCGCCGGCTCGGGAATCACATTCACCCGTGTGAGCACCAGCGTCGTCACCCCGTAGCCCGGCAAGGTCAGCGTCAGCGTGTTTCTCACCGCCGTCAGCCGCTGCGCCTGCCACATCGCCGTCGCACTGCTCGCGTAAGAATCGATCTGCAACAGCGACGCCGTGATGCCCGCCGCAAGCGTGAACGTCGTCGCGGTCGCGGCGACGTTCACCATCACAATCGTCATCAGCGCCCCCGGCCCGTCGGCAGCCGTCCACCCGGCGAATCCACCGTAATACGCCGACGTCTCCAAATCCGGCCCACCCGACACCGCAACATCCACCCGCTTCATCCCCGGACAAATGAACTTGTAGAAGTGCTTCAGCAAGCCGTATTTCGTCGATTGGTTCAACAGCGTCCCGTCCGTCACAGTGCTCGTGGTAACGGGATCGTTGTCGGCCATTTGCCAGTACATCCACGCCGTCACCTCACCCGCCGTCAGCGCCTGGTGCAGCTTAATCGCAATCGAAAACGCAACCTCACTCGGGAAACTGCTCCACGACCTGTACGCCAACCAACTCGTCGCCTCGCCCGACGTCTCCGTCATCCACGCCTTCTTCCCGAAATCCTGATAACCCCTCAGA
>JBBRUM010000438.1:0-3304 GCA_038247815.1 Tepidisphaerales bacterium
GGGTGGGGGTGGGGGTAGGGTTGGGGGTCGTTATCGTTTTGAGATGTGGGACATTGCGCCCCAATGTGGGACATTTGAAGGGAAGTTGCGGGGGTTGAGGGGTGGGCGGGGGGTTGGAGGTCGTTAGCGTTTTGAGATGTGGGACATTGCGCCCCATTGTGGGACATTTGAAGGGAAGGTGCGGGGGTGGGGGGTTGGGGAGAGGCGACGAGTTGGGACGTGGACATGAGCGGGCTCCTTGTTGGGGACGCCCTATTATGTTCGGTATTTGTTAGATAGGGAAGGAAAAAGTGTAGGACTGACGGCGTTGTGTCAGCGGGGTGTGGTTTGGCGTGCGGTTTTTTTGTTTGGGTCTGGGGAAGAAGGGAGGCGGCCGGGGCGCGCGTGTTGCGACGACCCGGCCGCCCAGTGAGTTTCGGTTTGCGGTACGAGTGAAATGTGTATGGGGGATTCAATGCACGATGGAAGGGCAAACCAAGGGCACTGACAGCACCACGTCAGCCGTTGGGGTCGGTGGATTTGGCGCGGAGGAGGCGGAGGGAGTTGAGGACGACGACGATGGTGCTGCCTTCGTGGAGGAGTACGGCGACGGAGAGTTTGGTGAACCCGAGGGCTGAGAGTGGGGCGACGACGGCGATGACGCCGAGGGCGATGACGAGATTTTGGCGGATGATGCGTCGGGCGCGTTGTGCGAGGTCGAGTGCCGCGGGGAGTCGGGAGAGGTCGCCGCCGAGGAGGACGACGTCGGCGGTTTCCATGGCGACGTCCGAGCCGGCGCCGCCCATGGCGATACCGACGGCGGCTTGGGCGAGGGCGGGGGCGTCGTTGACGCCGTCGCCGACCATTGCGACGGGTCCGTGGGTGGTGGTGAGTTCGCGGAGGATGCGGAGTTTGTCTTCGGGGAGGAGGTCGGCTTGGTAGGCGGAGATTCCGGCGAGTTTTGCGACGGCGGCGGCTGAGCCGGTGTGGTCGCCGGTGAGCATGGTGACGTGGGTTACGCCGAGTTGTTTGAGTCTGCCGACGGCGGTTGGGGCGGAGGGGCGTGGGGTATCGGCGAGGGAGATGAGTCCGGCGGGTTTTCCGTCGATGGAGATTGCGACGAGGGCGTTGCCGGCGGCTTTGGCGGCGGTGATGCGTGCGTCCCAGGCGGAGTCTCCGGGGATGAGGGAGGGTTTGCCGGCGAAGACGGCGTGGGTGCCGATGCGGGCGCGGACGCCGGCTGCGGTGAGTTGTTCGACGTCTTCGGGGTGTGGGAGGGCGAGGCCCTTGGACTTGGCGTGTGCGACGACGGCGGCGGCGAGGGGGTGTGTGCTGGCGGATTCGGCGGCTGCGGCGAGGGTGAGGAGTTCATCGGGGGAGAAGGGTGGGAGTGTGTCGATGGCGGCGACGGAGAGCTGGCCGGTGGTGAGTGTGCCGGTTTTGTCGAGGGCGACGGCGCGGATGGTGGCGAGGCCTTCGAGGTGGATGCCGCCTTTGATGAGGACGCCCATTTTGGCTGAGCGGGCGATGGCGCAGAGGACGGCGGCGGGGGTTCCGATGGCGAGGGCGCAGGGGCTGGCGGCGGTGAGGAACGCCATGGAGCGGTAGAAGCCGACGCCCCAGGAGACGCTGGTGAGGAGCGGGGGTAAGACGATGAGGAGTGCGGTGAGGACGAAGACGATGGGGACGTAGTAGTGTTCGACTTTGTCGGTGAAGACTTGGGTGGAGCTTTTGGTGGATTGGGCTTCTTCGACGAGTTGGATGATTCGGGCGAGGGTGGATTTTCCGGCGGACTTTGTGCAGCGGAGGATGAGGCGGCTGGAGGTGTTGAGTGTTCCGGCGAAGACGTCGTCGCCGACGTTTTTTTCGACGGGGATGGATTCGCCGGTGACGGCGGCTTGGTCGACGGCGGAGGCGCCTTCTTCGACTGCGGCGTCGACGGGGATGCGTTCGAAGGGTTTGACAAGGACGCGGTCGCCCTCGGCGACTTCTTTTGCGGGGACGGATTTGGTGGTTCCGTTTGGTAGGAGGAGGGTGGCGGTGTCGGGGGCGAGCTTGGAGAGGGCTTCGATGCTTCTGCGGGCGCGGGAGAGGGCGAGGTGTTCGCCTGCGCTGCCCAAGCCGAAGAGGAAGAGGAGGAGCGCGCCTTCCTCGAACTTGCCGAGGGAGGCGGCGCCGATGGCGGCGACGAACATTAGGACGTCGACGTCGAGCTTGAAGCGGCGGAGCATTCCCCAGGCTTCGGGGAAGGTTTCGGTGCTGGTGCAGATGGCGGAGAGTAGCAGGAGGGTGATCCGGGCGATGTTCCAGACGTCGGTGGGGGCGGCGGATTTGAGGCCGACGAGGAAACCGGAGAGGAGGAAGACCCCGCCGAGGATGACCAAGGCCATTTCGGCGTGGGACCGGGCGAGGTTTTGAGCTTTGGCGAGGTAGCCGGCGAAGGTTGCGCGGTTGAGGGACAGTGGTTGGGGGTGGGGGTGGGGGATGTTTGTGGCTGGGCGGGAGGTGTATCCGAGGCGGTCGAGGCGGCGGACGATTTCGGGGAGGGGGCACTTGCGGCGGTCGAATTCGAGGCGGAGGGTGGCGGCGGAGTAGCTGGCGCTGGCGGAGACGCCTGGGAGGCCGAAGAGTGCGCGTTCGATGGCGCGCTCGGCTTCGACGGATTGCATGCCATCGACTTTGAGGAGGACGTGTGCGTGGTTGCCGTCGAGGCAGCCTTTGGCTGAGGCGACTTCGCGTTCGAGGGCGGCGAGTGTGACGAGTTTGGGGTCGTAGTCGAGTCGGAGGGAGGTGACGCCGCCGGCTTGTTCGAGGGCGACGGCGCGGATGCCGGTTCGACCTTCGAGACGTTGGCGAAGGCAGTCGACACACTGGCGACTGTGGGTTGCGTCTTCGGGGAGGAGGACGGGGATGGACGCGGTCAGGGGCATGGGTTGAGGGTATGGGCGGTTGTCGCGGTTGGAGAAGTGGGGGTGGTCATGAGACTGCATCTCGATTGGGAATGTGGGGTTCACTTTCTGCTTCTGCACGACGAGCAGTCCGGAGGATCGACCGATGAGGGGTTTGGCGGGAGCAATATCAATGACAACGATGCGGGTTTAGATTTGGGAAAATCCGACGCGGGTTTTTTACTGGACGCTCTCGGTCGGATTCTTCGACGCCTTTGACATTTCGCACTAGGTGGGCGACCACTCGCCGCTGTTTCAGTTGCACTCGATCATCGGCTTGACGATTACGACGTTGATAATGATACGGATTGTGTGGGGTTTGCGGGGAGTCGATATGCGAGGTTTGAATTGTTTGCGTTTCGGCCCGGGGGCGGTGA
>JBBRUM010000439.1:0-3298 GCA_038247815.1 Tepidisphaerales bacterium
CCACACTCGTTCCCCCAGCCGCCAGCGCCACCGTTATCGCATTGGCCGTGTTCCCCTCCCCGAAGATCCGCAACACCGACCCGCCAGCCCCCAACGTCGCCGACAACTGAAGACGGTTCTCCAACGTTTCTACACGCGAGCCAACGCTACGCCGCCCGGAAAAACGAGTACGCATGGTTGACCTCTTCAGTGTGGAATCTCACGGAGTCGTCGCACCAAAGTGCAACGCCAAGCGGAATCGCCGCACTGCAAACCTTCCATTTCAATGACGCCAACGGCCAATGAATATTTCCCCGCCCAACACAAGATGGCCTCCCCAACCCGAACCCCTACCACTATCCCAACCGTCATCCCCCACACGCACTTGGCTTGGCCCGTCACCTACTTTGTCGTCGCCACAATCACATTGCACACAATCGACACCAAGATGCAGCCGCCCAAACCCAACACCAACTTCTCAACCCCCAATTCATCCTTCTTCATCCAACCGTAAATCAGCGCAAATAACCCGCAAATAATACTCAGAATCCCCTGCCAGATCATCCCCTTCTTGAACATCGGAATCGCAATCAAAATGCACAGGACGAAACCGACCAGTGACGCCACCGTGCTAATCGTTGTCAACATGCCCATTCTCCATCTAGAAGCCGACATCCAAACCCGACGCGATACCTTTCCGTCGGGTGCACAGATCCGAACATTACACGAATCCGGCAATCCAATACAATAGCAATAACACCAGCAGTATTTGAACGACCTTCGTCCGACCCTCGAACTCCCCCAGCCATAGGCAGATCCGCTCCCGCAGCCGCGGCGTCGCCCCCGCCGACACCGCAAACACTCCCCAACCGCACAACGCCACCGGCCCAAATGCGTGCTGCCGAACAGCCCCCACCAAGTCACCCCGCACCAGCAGCGCCACCGACCGCGTCAGTCCGCATCCCGGACACGGAACCCCGGTCGCCCCCAGCAAAGGGCACTGCCATAGCGGAATCCCCCACAACGCTCCCAACATAATCATCGCCGTGGTCGCCACCATCGCGCGACACAACCCCGCCGAGGCGACCATCGGCGTCAGCACCGGCTTGCCTAAATGTTCCAGTGATCTGCGCACACTCACGACATTACCACATCACCTCGCTCATCCGATCTGCGAAACCCCGCCCACGTACGGCCGCAACGCCTCGGGCACTGTCACCGTACCGTCAGCGTTCTGGTAGTTCTCCATGATCGGAACCAAGATCCTCGGCGACGCCACCACCGTGTTGTTCAGGGTGTGGCAGAAACGAATCTTCCCGTCCTTGTCCTTGTACCGAAGGTTCAGCCGACGCGCCTGGAACTCGTACAACCGACTTGCCGAGTGCGTCTCGCCGTAGCCGGTGTCCTGGTTCTTCCCGTCGAACCGCCCCGGCATCCACGTTTCAATGTCGAACATCGCGGCGTTCTTCACGCCGATGTCCCCCGTGCAGCACTGGATCACCCGGTACGGCAGGCCGAGGCGCTGCAGCAGCGCTTCGGAGTATCCGAGTATCCGGTCGTGCCACATGCGCGACTCGGCTTCGTCGTTGCGGCAGATAACGACCTGCTCGCACTTGTCGAATTGGTGCACGCGGTACAGCCCGGCCGTGTCCTTGCCGTAGGTACCGGCTTCGCGGCGGAAGCAGGTGCTCACCGCGGTGTATTTCAGGGGCAACTTTGCTTCGTCGAGCACTTCCCCCTCGTGGTAGGCCGTCAGCCCGACCTCAGCCGTTCCCGTCAGAAACAGCTCGTCATCCGGCAGGGCGTAGGTCTGTTCCCGCCCAGCCGGGAAGAACCCTGTCCCCAGCATCGCAATTTCTCGCACGAGCACTGGCACGGTCATCGGCGTAAACCCATGTTCCCGTGACATCATGTCCAGCGCGAACCGCAGGATTCCGTTGTGCAGCTCCGCCCCGAGTCCCTTGAGCAAATACGACCGCGACCCCGCCATCTTCACCCCGGCTGCGAAGTCGAAGATCCCGAGTTTCTCACCCAGCTCGATGTGCGTTTTGGGTTTGAAGTCGAACTTTCGCGGTTCCCCGGATTTCCGTGTGACAACATTCTGCGACGCATCTCGCCCTACGGGCACATCGTGGTCGGGCGGTTGGGGCACGATCAGGAGCAGGGGCCGAAGCGCGTCCTCGGCTGCCCGGAGCTTGTCTTCGGCGACCTTGACGTGGGATTTGAGGTCTCCGACGCGGGCGATGGCGGCTTGTTTTTCGTTGGGGTCTTTGAGTCTGCCGATGTCTTTTGAGGCTTCATTTTGTTTGGCGCGGAGGCCATCGAACTCCTGCTGGAGTCGGACGCGGTCTGCATCGGCGCGGAGGAGCGCATCGATATCCACCGCAACATTCTTAAGTTGCGAGCCGCGGCGGTACTTTTCCGGGTTCTCGCGAAGGTCCTTGAGGTCAACCATGGGGTCGAAGTTGTACCCCATGGCGGCGACCCGGTGAAGGGACGCCCGCCGGTTCTGTGGAAAACTACTTGCTGGCTTCGATGAACAGGTCGGCTTTGTGGTTGGTGATCTTCACCGCATAGCCGCGATAGAGCAGGGCTTTGAACACGTCTTCCCAGGGGAACGCCCGACTGTGGAAGATCTTGATTTTCAGCCCCGTGCCTTCTTCGTCGAGGCTTGCGGTGTCGGCGATGAGGTAGTTGAGGTGACCGGGGAGGTCGGCGTCGGGGTTGGTGACGGCGTGGGGTGTGGCATCGGCCATGGCGGGTTTCCTGACTCGTTAGGGGTGCGTGGAGGCGAGCGGCTGCTGTGGTAGGGGTGCGCGAACTTCATTGATGGTGCGGTCGCAGGCGATGCTTCCCAGAATCGAAACCGCGAGGGCGACCAGAATGAGCTTCCGCATGGCTGCATCATGCGACGGACGGGCGCAAGGTTCAACTCCCGAAGGTTTCTTCCCCACCCACCTATTTCGCCCGCGTGGGGACGACTGAGGTCGTCAGCCCCGTCCGCGAGATTGTCGCGGCGTACACCGCGCCCAACGAGCCCGGTCGCGCCGAGAGCTCCGCGAGGTGCCGCCGCAGTTGGTCAGCGGATGCGGGCGAGGCGCAAAGGAAGTATCCGAACCCGCCCCCGCCCGCCCCCGCCAGCCCGGCTGCCAGGTACATCCCGCGCAGTTCGAGCAGGAGCAGGTCAATCGCCGGCGTTGTGCTGCCGGGGTACAACTGCTTTTTGATCTCCCAGTATCGCCCGACGTGCCGCGCAGCAGACTTCCACCGCCCGGCCAGCAAGTCCTTCCGTAACCCCGCCGCACCCACCTTCAGGTCA
>JBBRUM010000440.1:0-3289 GCA_038247815.1 Tepidisphaerales bacterium
GGAAAATCGACGCTCGCTGGCGAAATTGAGGGCCTGCTCGGCTGCGTGCCACCGGGGCATGTAGCCGGAGCCGGTCACCTCGGCGAGGAACTTGACGCACTTGGCTGAGTCTCTGTAATCGGTGTGGGAAAATGGGTGGACCTCGCTGACGCTATGGCAGACGGCGCAGTGGGCGGCGATGAGGGGAGAGATGTCGCGGTGCCATCTGACGGAGGGCGCGGAAGGACTCGTGGGCGCGGCAGCCCCGCGTTCGAACGTTCAGCCGACGGGCCCGGTTCTATCGACCTTCACGAGCTCCTGACGGACGACGGCCAAGGCGGCGTCGAGCAGGTTCTCCTCGGTGACGGCGGCACGGGGCTAACCGAGGGCGACGTAAGCGTTGTTGATTCGGCCGCGGTAACCCAGGCTGCCGGTGAAGTCGTAGACGAACGCCTCGCGGACACGCTCGGGGGCGAGCAAAGTCGCCAGTTCTCCGATGGTGTCGAACAGGACGGGGAACTTCACGCCATGGGCGCGGGCGAAGTCGACCGCGGCGGCCCGGGTGACGGTCGGGTCCGATATCACGCCGAAGAGCTCTACGTTATCGGCCGCGAGCTTGTCGGCGCCCGCGTTGACCCCGGTATCTCCGCCGATGGCCTTTCGCGCGATCGGGCACTCGGTACCCAGCACGACCAGTGCGATGGTTTTCCCCTCGAATCGGACAACCTTGCCCGCAAGGTCCAGCCCCAGGACAAAACGCAACGTGGACACGACCGGCGAGGGCGCACTGTGGGCGGGTCAGTGGCAGTGGCAGTGGCGCGGAGTGGGAGGCAGCGCGATATTGCAAGCACCGCGGCTGCGAATTTCACCATGGGCCTAAATGTCGCAGCGGTTCCGGTAATTCACCGCAGTTGTCCCCCCTCCACCCACCGCTGCGCAACGAATCAACGGGATGCCCCCGGTGGGAATCGAACCCACAAGACCTTGCGGTCAGCGGATTTTAAGTCCGCAGCGTCTGCCTTTTCGCCACGGGGGCGGCGACAAAAAGATACTCGGGTCAATGGTGGGCCGGGTCAATCCGACCAATCTGGGGCAACGAAGACTGGGGCGGTTCAATTTTCGCCAAAGAGGCCCCGCTCGTCTGCCGAAGAGGCTACAAAGGGAGGTATTATAATGACCGCCAATGTTATTGATCGAACACGCCCGAATGAGACCAAGGGGATGGAAGAACTCGTTCTAAGCGTGATCCAATTCAATCGCCGCCAGCCGCCCGAGAACTTTCGCCGCCGCCACGTGCGATATCCCGTAAACATGGCCCTTTCTCTCGGGACTGTAAACGGTGCAGCGGATAAGTTCGAGAAACTTTACGATATCTGGTGTTCGAACCTGTCGGCCAGCGGTATCGCGTTCTTGTGCACGAGGAAACTGTTTGTGGGGTCGGAGTATTTGGTCGATTTTGGCCCGCTCGGAGCGGTGGATGGCAGGATGCGAGTGCGCGTGGCAAACTCACAGGTGATGATTCCGAGTGTTTACAGGTACGGAGGTGCGTTTGTGGTGGGGTAGTGGGCGGGTAGACTCCGGCGGTGGGTGACGCCAAGGAGACTTCGGAATGTTTGGCAGACGTTGCCGTGCTGATTCCGGCCGCGGGGAAGTCGCTACGGTATGGCAGCGAAGGTCGGGCGGGGTCGAAGTTGGCGGAGGTGGTGGGAGGGAGGTCGGTGCTGGCGTGGGCGGTGGGGGCGTTTCTCAAACGGAACGACGTGGGGCAGGTAGTGATTGCAGCCGGGGACCTTGTCGGGGCGCGGGAGCTTCTGGGGGAACTGGCTGCTGACGGGCGCGTGGTGGTGGTGCGCGGGGGAGCGAGTCGGGCCGAGTCGGTGCGGGAGGCGGCGGCGGCTGCGGACGCGGTAATGACCTGGGTCGCGGTGCACGACGGTGCCAGGCCGGCCGTGTCACAGGGATTGATAAGTCGGGTGTTCCAAGCGGCGCGTGAGCACGGGGCGGCGGGCCCGGCGACGCCCGTGGTACTTACGATCAAGCAGGCAACCGGCCCGCTTCCGGCGCGGGTCGAGCGGACACTACCGCGGCAGTCGCTCTGGGCGATGCAGACGCCGCAGGTGATGCGTCGCGCCGATCTTCTGGCGGCTTACGAGCGGTGCAGACTGCCGCTTGAGCTCGTGACCGACGACTTGCAGTTGCTCGAACTGGCGGGGATGGGTGCGGTGCTGGTGGAGGGCGAGGAGGGGAATGTGAAGATCACGCACCCGGGCGATTTGGAGCTCGTGTGGGGACGACTGGCATAGGTGACGCGGCGAGTAAAGCAGAGAACCCCGCGGTCTCCATGGGGAGTGCGGGGTTCTCCGAGTGTTCTGACACTGCCTTTGCGGCGTTCGACTTAGGCCTTGCGGCGACGGCCGAGGAGCGGGAGGGCGGGGGCGAGAAGCGAGAGGGCTGCCGGTTCTTGGATGACGAAGTTGAAGATGTAGGGCGAGGAGAAACCGCTGGGGACGGCGGCGGTTGCGCCGGAGGCGGCCGAGATCGCGTCAACAGCGCCGTTGGAGAACGGGGCGGTGGCGAAGAAGGCGTTGAGGGGGGTGCCGGCTACGCCGTAGCCCGTGTGGCGGACCTGAACGACCAGCGAGTCGCCGGGGTCGATCACGAACGGGGTGCTGAAGGTGGCGAGGGTGTTGAACGAGTGAACGCCGGTAAGCCCGCCGTCGACTTGGAAGGCGTTGGCGGGGATGACCAAGGGGGCGTTGTAGACGACAACGGGGCTGGCCAAGTAGGAGTTAAACGTCGGGGTCAGGCTGAGGAACTCACCGTCGGTGTTCAGTTGAGCTGTGGCCTTGGCGATCGTGATCGTGTATTTGGTAAACGAGATCGCGGCGTTCGGCCAGGACGCGCCGACGTAGCCAGTGGGCCGCCAGCGTTCGCCGATGGCAAGCTTGAGCTGCAGCCCGAGCAGGGATGTGGGCGACGAGAACGCCGGGAGCACCGAGTCGTCATAAAAACCCTGGTGAACACGGGGCCCCGTACGGAGGATCGTATTCATGCCGCTGGACGCGATGGGTTCGGCGATGCCGGTGGGGACCCAGAACTGAGCATTCGCTACCTAAGCCGACAAAGCGCCGACCGAGAGCGCAGCCAGAGCGAGCAACTAGAGACGCGATGCAAACATGACTCTACCCTTCCAAGATGTGGAGCGACGCCAACTGGCGAGGCTTTATGTAGTTGTGAACGCGGTGCTGGAAAGTAACCTACGCTACACTAAAAATATTTAGTCATAAACAACAATCCGCGCACCTCTTTA
>JBBRUM010000441.1:0-3288 GCA_038247815.1 Tepidisphaerales bacterium
AAGGGCGACGGCGAGGGCGGCTGAGGCGCGGGAGGGCGACTCCGGGGGTTCGTCGTCGGGTGCGCGGGCGATGGCGGTGCCTTGGGGGCCGGGATCGATGATGGGGAGTTCGACGGTCCAGACGTCGCCGTAGGGGAGGAGAAGGAGCCTGTGCGCGGCGACGGGGGCGAGGGTGCCGAGGGCGAAGAGGAGAACGCCTAGGACGCGGAGGCGGCGTTTGATGGGCATGGCGAGCATGGAGAACATGAGGCAGGCGCCGATGGCGGCGACGGAGGGGTGGACGGCTGCGCCGAGGCCGGCGAGGAAACCGGCGAGGACGAACCAGCCGGCGGAAAGCCCGACCGGGACGGACAATGAGGTGGCGATGTGAACGACGCACGCGAGGGAAGCGACGGCGAGCATCGCGGCCAAGGGGTAGGGCGAGAGGACGGTGGCGTAGGGGAGCAAGCCGCCGGCTGTGACGGCGACGAGGGCGAGGAGCATGCGTTTGGCGCGGCTGATTTCGAGGATGCGGGCGCAGCGGTAGAGTAGTACGGCGGCGACGGCTGTGGGGAGGGTGGAGAGGATGAGGGTGAGGAGGTAGGTGGTGAGGACCTCGTCGGGGGCGCGGATGGCGGGGTGGAGCCGCAGGAGTTGAAAGACGCCGGCGCCGATGATGGAGAGCATGGGCTCTTGGGCGGGGTATACGGCGATAGAGTTTTCGGCGGAGCTGCCGGCGGCGAGGTGGAGAACGGTGACGCGGTCTTGGACGGCGACTGGGTCGAGGGCGAAGCGGCCGTTTTCGGCGATGGAACGGATGGCTTGGAGGCGGACGAATTCGTCGTCGGCCATGGCCGAGGGGTCTGGGTGTCGGAGGGGGCGAAGGAGTGGGAGGGCGACGGCGATGATGAGCAGGGGCAGCGCGAGTGCCCAGTAGCGGAGGCGCTGGCGTCGGCGGATGCGCTCGAAGACATGGGAGAGCTTCACGGGCGGGCATTGTCACGGAGTTGGGGCGTGTGGGGTAGGGGGCGGGGGAGGATATGATCGGGGCATGCGAATCGAGATGTTGGAGCGGCGGCGGATGTTTGCGGTGGAGCTGGCGGCGGGGTACTCGATTTCTGAGGTGCCGGGGGCGCCGCAGGAGATCACGGCTTCGGCGTTTTTACCGGACGGGCGGCTGCTGTCGGTGCGGAAGGGGGGGGAGGTGCGACTGGCGAAGGACGGCCAGTTTACCGGCGGGGCGATTTACTCGGTGAATACGGATATTGCCGGGGAGCGGGGGCTGGGCGGCGTGGCGGCGGACCCGGGGTTTGCCGGCAATGGGTTCGTGTATTTGTATTACACGTCGAAGGTCGGGGGGCTGCACAACCGGCTGGTGCGGGTGAGGAGGGAGGGGGATGGGGTCGTTGCGGGGTCGGAGACGCTGCTGCTGCGCTTGCCGAAGGTGGGGTCGCCGGTGCACAACGGGGGGGCGTTGCAGTTCGGGCCGGACGGGATGTTGTACGTGGGAGTGGGCGACAACCGTCAGCGGAGCAAGGTTGCGGACGTGAAGAGCCCGTTCGGGAAGATTTTGCGGGTGCGGTCGGATGGGACAGCGCCGGGGGACAATCCGTTTAGGAACGTGGCGGGCGTGGGTGAGGGAGGTGTTCGGTGGCAGGATTTTGTCTGGGCGAGGGGACTGCGGAATCCGTTCACGATGGCGTTTGAGTCGGCGGCAGCGGGGCCGGGGGGAACGGGGGGGGTGATGCTGATCAATGACGTGGGGGAGGAGACGGTGGAGGAGGTGAACTTGGGCTTGGCGGGGGCAGACTATGGGTGGCCGAGGAGCGAGGGGCCGACGACGAACGCGGGGGAGACTGGTCCCTTTTTTTCGCTGCGGCATAACCAGGGTGCGAGCGCGTTTACGGGCGGGGCGTTTGCGGGGGCGGGTGACGGGGGGTACTACTTTTGCGACTTTGTTTCGGGGGTGGTGCGGCGGCTGGATGTGGGGAGTGGGGCGTCGACGGTGGTTGCGTCGGGGTTGTCGTTGCCGCTCGATGTGGATCTCGCGGCGGACGGGTCGCTATGGATCTCGACGATTGCGGGGCGCGTGCTGAGGCTGGAGAGGACGGGGGGCCTGGCGGCGGGGGTGCCGGGCATCGTCGCCCAGCCGAGCTCGGCGACCACCCAGCCCGGCGGGAGCGTGACGTTTGAAGTCCAAGCCGCGGGCGACCCCGAGGGCGGACCGCTGCGGTATCAGTGGCAGAGGGACGGGGTGGACCTTGCGGGAGAGACGAGGGCGAGGCTGATCCGGACGGTGGTGGCGGGCGAGAATGGTTCGCGGTACCGGGTGGTGGTGGGGAACGACCGGGGATCGGTTACGTCGGGGACGGCGGTGCTGACGGTGGACACCAACCGTCCGCCGGTGGCGGTGATCGTGTCGCCGGTGGTGGGGGCGACGTATGCGGGGGGGACGAGAGTGTCGTTGCGGTTTGTGGGGAGCGATCCGGATCAGAAGTCGCTTCCGAGTTCGGCGTTTAGCTACAAAGTGGTGTTTCACCACAATGATCACACGCACCCGTTCCTGGCGGATGTGGCGGGGAAGAGGTCGGCGACGGTGCGTATTCCCAACGACGGCGAACTGGCGACGGACGTGTTCTACCGGGTTCACCTGAGCGTGACCGATGCCAAGGGCGTGACGACGGAGGTGACGCGGGACGTGCTTCCGAGGCTGGCGCGGGCGAGCGTGACGTCCAACGTGGTGGGGCAGGTGGTGAACTTTGATTCGGTGCCGCGTGCGACGCCGTTCGAGGTGACGGGGGTGGTGGGTGTGCTGCGGTCGGTGGGGTATCCGAGGGAGTTTGAGCTAGGGGGTGTGGCGTACCGGCTGGTGAGGGGCGCGAAGGGGAGGTTGGTCAATGGGGAGGTAGTGTTTGCGCTGGCGCCGAGGGATTCGGAGATTGCGCTGGTGTATCGGGTGGTTCGGAGGTAGGTGGTGGACGCGACAGGGGTGGCGGGATCAGTTAGCCTTTGAGTTGGACCCAAAACAACCGGAGGCTGACGATGGCGAAGATATTGTTTAACACCGCGAACCTAGTCGCGCGTTTCTCGGGCTACCGACTGATCGACGCCGACTGGGGAGCGCACGAGCGCAAGACGATCGAAAGCACGACGGATGCGGAGTTTGCGAAGATTTGCGCGGAGATCAAGGCGACGGGGTTTGACGCGCTGGAACTGTGGATTGCGCACTGCCACCCGAGCAAGGTCACGGTCGAGGGGGCGAAGGTTCGCCGCAAGATCGCAGCCGACCACGGGCTGTCGGTTGACGCG
>JBBRUM010000442.1:0-3285 GCA_038247815.1 Tepidisphaerales bacterium
AAAGGGCATGGGGCATTGTAGTGAGCGTTGGAGGGGGTTTCAGAGTTGTCTGAGCATCTCGTCGAGCAGTCCGTCGGCGACGAAGAATCCGACTTCCCTGAGCTTGCCGACTTCGCCGGGCAGGTTGCAGAGTTCCGCTTGGGAAGCGGCTACGAGCACCCCGAGTGTGCAGGTGATCTGCAGTCCCGCCTTCGTCGCCTTGCGCTTGCCTCGGAGGTCGTCGATGAGCAAGAGGGTTGCGCCGACCTCTCTGGCCAGCGCGATGGCCTCCCGCTCGCCCTTCCCTGCTCCGGGCCAGCATCGATGGCCCGGGGTGCCCTGATCTCAAGCCACGCCGGCGGTATACGAATCAAGCTGGCCACCTCGTCCGGCGTCGACGCGTGGGTCAGTTCCCGGAACACCGCCGGCGGAATAAGCACCCGTTCGAACAGCCGCACGAGCACATCTTCCATCCCGACCCGAATCAGCACGTTGATCGGCGTCGCGTCTGAGACGATGAGCCCGTTCATTCCACTTCTCTCACGGGCTCGGTCTTGGCGACCCAACCCAGTCGCGTCAACGTGGCTTGATCGTCCGCCAGATCAGCGGGTGCATAGTTGAGCCCCATGCCCCTCCCGCGAAGCCATTCCAATGCTTTCAGGCTCGTCGCAACGGGGAGAAGTTAGGCAAGTCCGCCGAGGCTTAACGCTCCTCGCCGATAGCAATCCGTGAGAAACGCGTCCCTCGCCGCGCCCTCCACGTCGCCCCACGACGCCCGCAGCGCACGCTCCACGTCTTCGGGGATATTTATCACAATCGCCGTACCCACGATTATAAGACCCAAACCGCTCGCGTGCTCCTGTTTTCTCCGCATCTCAGCCAAGGCTCCCGCCTGCCGATAACCACCGGTCGAGCCTAGTTCCTCGCCCACAAGCCGGTCACCCATGCGTTCCTGCGTCGTTTACTTCACTCCCTGGGACACCTTTGTTGTCCGCCGCGAGCGACTGGCGTCGGGGGTGTACGCCTCGTGCGACCCCGTTTTGAGGCTGTCGCCCAAGCCTTGGCCGTTGACCCTTGGCTTGGCGGTCTGGCGGGTGCTTCACGCCAAGCCGCGTGTTTCGCGTGGGGCGGTCTCGAAACTCGGCATGTCGCTCCGCCGCTTCGCCCAGGCCGTTGATCACGCGAAACGCGTTGAAGTCACGGTTAAATATGGCAGGGCCACCGTCGTTCCCTGCCAGCGGAACGGCGCCGGACTTTTCAACCCGATCTCCGACCGCGCCACCGTCGCCCCCGTCTCCCCCATTCCGCTGGGGCGGTCAATCCTGCTCGTCTCCGCCGTCGAGTCCGCCGTCGCCACGCCGACCGGGGACCGCCCCGAACCGCCGCCGATCGCCGTGCCTGCCGACGCATCGCTCCTGCTCGTCCGCGGCCCGACGCCCGAGGACCTCGTCGAATCCCTTGGCGTGATCCTCTCACCCCGCAAGAAACGCCAGGTCTCCAGACCGCAGCGCGACTTCGCCCGTCGTCTTTCCCTCGGCCACCACGACGGCTGGCTGATGGTTACGCCCGTCGAGTCTGTCGACGCCGGCGACGAGTCGCTGATCCCCCTTCTCGAGCACCTTTCCCGCCACGGCACCGCGATCTACCTCGCCGCCCACGACCCCGCCCGGTATTACGCCTGGGCGCTTGCATCTGAAGGCCGGATCGAACGCGCCTTCGGCACGGACGCCTCCACCGGCGAGATCCTCATCGACCTCGGCCCCCGCTGGCAGCTAGAACCCCAAACGCAAGACACCACGTCCCTCACGGGCGAGTCCGTCCGCGCGATGGCCCGCGAGTGGGCGTTCGACCCGTGGTCGGTGACTTTCCCGAGGCTGACCATCGAGAACAATTTCAAGGCGACGGCGGCCTGACGCGGCGGCGGGGTGGGGGAGGGAGGGGGTTACATTACTGTCCCCGTAGAATTTCCAGCATCGCCCGGTCCAGCTTCATTCCCTTGTAATCTTCGTACAGCGCATCTTCCCGATCGCTGTCGGCCACGCCGAAGGCACCCCGGAGGTTCCACAGCGCCCACCCCCACCCCTGGGCGTTCCACAGCGCCATCAGGTCTTTCATCCACGCGAGCGCGACCGCGTGGCGAGTGCGGTTGAAGCACCCGAACTCGCCCATGTGCACCGTACCGCCGCGGCTTGCAAACTGCCGCCATGGCGCGACGTATTCCCGCTCGAGTCGGGCCTTGTCCCACCCGTCTCCGGGCCAGGTGGGCACACTCCATGTGTCGCTGCCTTTGACCCAAGAAGCCTTGAAGTGGGTCAAGCCGAACGGCCCGTAACCCCGCCCGCTCTGCACCACACCCAGCGGCCACATCCCCCACGCCGGCGCCTGCCCCCACTTCAATCCGTCCACCACGATGAGCCTCCCCTCGTCCTCCCGCCGGATCGCCGCCACCATCAGCCGGGCAAACCGCTCGTAATCCCCCACCTTTACCGCGTCCCCGGGCTCGTTGAGGAGGTTGAAGCTCAGCTCCGAGTTCGGCCGGCCCTTGAACCGCCGCGCGAAGTGCCCCCAGTGCTTCTCGCAGGCGTCCATCGCCTTGGCGTCTTCCCAGAGCACCGTTGGCTCCTTCGGCTCGTTGACGCAGTACCCCGGCGCGCGGTGGAAGTTGAGGTTGATGTGAATGCCATACTGCCTGCCCAGCTCCACGACCCGGTCGATCTCGGCGAGGTCTGCCTCGCGGATCTCGAAGTAGTCCTTGGAGCTTCCCCAGTATCGGTAGTCCATCGGGATGCGGAAGAAGTTGAAACCCCACTCTTTGGCGGCTTGGAAGTCGCTCTCGCGGAAGGGATCCTTCCCGGACCAATCCGAGCTGAACCGCTCGAGCAGGTTGAACCCGCGCCAACGGGGGATGACCGGCTGGAGGACCGACGCAAGGGTCGAAGGTGCCGTGGCCGGTTGTTGTGCCGTCGCAGATCCCGTCGCCACCCCACCCATCCCCACCGCCACACTCCCGAGTACCCCGCCGACAAACGTCCGCCGTGTGATTGTGTATTGCTGCATAGCAATCTGTACGCCCCGCCCACCCGATCGTTGCCCCTCACCCCCCGAAGACTCTGCCCCACCACACCGACCCCACTGAGTACGTGATCCAAATCGTCCACACCACCAACACCATGAGCGTCACCGCCCCGAACGGAAACAGCAGCGCCCTCCACCACCACTCCGCAGTCGTCTTCCGTCGTGATCCTTCGGTGTCCATCTCCCCATCCTATTCCTTCCTCCCATCCGAACCCCCTCTCGCGTAGGATC
>JBBRUM010000443.1:0-3283 GCA_038247815.1 Tepidisphaerales bacterium
AAGAATCCGGCTACGCCCTCAACGGCGAGCAACACCTCATTATCGCCTCCGACCACAGCCAAGGCGTCCTTCTCCCGATCCCCCTCGGCCAGCCGTATAGGGCAGAATCCCTATCTAACCTCCTGCAAAAGTTCGTCGCCATCGACCTCGACCCTGAAGGCTAAATCCTCCTCCTGCTTTACCTCCCCTTCCCTTGCCGCACTCTAAACCCATCGCTAACCTTCCCTTCCTACCCACTCGTTGGCACGATCCCGTCGCCACGCAATAAACAGCAATGCCTAAAGCCGCCACCAAATCAGTCTCCGCCTCCAAGCCCCAGCCCTACCTTGAGGTTCGCCTTACTGCCGTTCGGGCTGCTCTAGGGGAGCACAAGATCGATGCGTTGTTGCTGACCCATCCGGGGGACTTGGCGTATCTGTCTGACTTTTCGGGGGAAGATTCGGTCGGGGTTCTCACGCAGGACTCGTTTACGTTGGTGACGGATTTTCGGTATACGGAGCAGGCGGCGATTGAGTGCCCGTGGCTGGGGGTGAAGTTGCGTGAGGGGAAGATGTCGGAGGCGCTTTGCGAGGTGCTGCGGTCGCTGAAGGCCAAGCGGGTTGGCTTCGAGTCGGGGTTTACGACTTACGCGACGGTCCACACCCTGATTGCCGCGCTTGACGAAGCCGCGACCAAGGCTAGGGAAAAGTTCCGACCTGCGTTTGTCCCGTTGGACAATGTGATGGTCGGATTGCGGAAGATTAAAGACGCGCACGAGATTGCAATTCTGCGGCAGTCGGTGAAGGTCGCTGAAGCCGCTTTCACCACGCTTAAGTCGCTCATCCGCCCGGGTCAGACGGAGAACCACCTTGCGGGGCAGCTCGTTTTTGAACTTCGTTCTCGCGGGGCGTCGGACTCGTCGTTTCCCGTGATCATCGCGGCTGGGGCGAACTCTTCGCTGCCCCACTACCGGCCGCAGAACGTGAAGGTGGCGAACAACTCGCCGCTGCTGATCGATTGGGGCGCGCTGTACAACGGCTATTGCTCGGACCTGACGCGGACGCTGGCGGTGGGCAAGGCTTCGGCGAAGTTCAAGGAAATTTATGGGATCGTGCTGGAGGGGCAACTCGCTGCGCTGGATTTTCTTCGCCCCGGTGTCACGACGTTTGACGCCGACGCCGTCGCCCGGGACCACATCACCCAAGCCGGTTACGGCGAGCAGTTTGGTCACTCCCTTGGCCACGGGATTGGCAGGGACATACACGAGCAGCCGAGCCTTCGGAAGACGGGCACATCCGAGCCGCTTGAGGCTGGAATGGTGGTCACCGTCGAGCCGGGGATTTACCTACCCGGGGTGGGGGGTGTACGGATTGAGGATGATGTTTTGATCACTGAGACCGGCTGCGAAATCTTGTCCAGCCTGAGCAAGAAGCTCAAAGACAACACGATCTGATTTCCCCCAAGCAAGCAAGGACCCTCCGTGAGTGCAAAGAAGAAAACGAAGACCCCCGCCGCCAAGTCCGCCAAACCCGCGAAGACCGTTTCGTCCGACCCGATGAACCTTGGGTTGCTCGAGGAGATGGTGCGACTGATGAGCGCACATGACTTAAACACGGTGGACGTTCGAAACGGTGATCGCCGGATTGTACTCAAGCGGGGTGCGCCGGCGGCGACGTATTTGAGTGCGCCGGGTTACGCCGCACCCGCTGCGGCTGGCTCGCCGGCGACCAACGTCGCCGCAGCCAGCGCCGCTGCGGGGGCCGAGGTCGACACGACGCTGGTCCCGATCAAGTCGCCGATGGTGGGGACGTTTTATTCCTCACCCAGCCCCGACTCCAAAGCGTTCGTTCAGGTCGGCACGGCGGTGTCGCAGGATTCAGACGTGTGCGTCATCGAAGCAATGAAGGTGTTCAACAGCATCAAAGCCGAGTGCTCCGGTACGATCTCGAAGGTCTTGGTCGCCAACGGCTCGACGGTCGAATTCGGGCAAGTGCTTTTTCTCGTCAAGCCGTGACGCAGACAGGGAATGTGAGGCACCAAGGCACAGAGGCACTGAGGGTGTCACGCCGCGGGCCGATGTATCCTCCCCCCTCGATGCCTCATTGCCTTAGTGCCTGATTTACCCACTTCCTCCACTGCTCACTTCCTTCCCCGGTTCCCCCCATGTTTCAAAAGATCCTCATCGCAAACCGCGGCGAAATCGCACTGCGGATCATCCGCGCCTGCAAGGAACTCGGAATCCAAACCGCCGTCGTCTACTCCACGGCCGACAAGGACGCCGCTTATCTCAAGCTCGCCGACCAAGCCATCTGCATCGGCGGCGCGCCCGCCAGCGACAGCTACCTGAACATACCGCGGATCATCTCGGCTGCCGAGGTGTGCGACGCCGGCGCAATCCACCCCGGTTACGGGTTCCTGGCGGAGAACGCGCACTTCGCCGAGGTGTGCCGGTCGTGCAAGATCGAGTTCATCGGCCCGCCGGTGTCGGCGATGGCGGCCATTGGCGACAAGGTCTCGTGCAAGAAGCTGGCGAAGAAGGCGAAGGTTCCGACGGTTCCCGGGTCGGATGGCGCGGTCACTGACGAGAAGAAGGCGGTGAAGATCGCAGACGACATCGGGTACCCGGTGATCATCAAAGCCTCGGCTGGTGGTGGGGGGCGGGGAATGCGGGTGGCGCACAACGAGGCGACCCTCCGCGCGGGTTTGAAGCAGGCGATGCTCGAAGCCGAGACCGCCTTCAAAGACCCCACCGTCTTCATCGAGAAGTACGTGGAGTTCGGCAGGCACGTCGAGGTTCAGATCATCGCCGACCAGCACGGCAACGCGGTTCACCTCTGGGAGCGAGACTGCTCGATGCAGCGCCGTCACCAGAAGCTCGTCGAAGAGTCCCCTTCGCCGTTCCTTTCGTCCAAGACGCGCGAGAACCTCTGCGCCGCCGCTGTTCGATTGGTCAAAGCCGCCGGGTACTACAACGCGGGCACGGTCGAGTTCCTCGTCGATCAGCAGCAGAACTTTTACATCCTCGAGGTCAATGCCCGCATTCAGGTCGAGCACCCCGTGACCGAGGAGGTCACCGGAATCGACCTGATCAAAGAGCAGATCCGCGTGGCGGCCGGCCTTCCGCTGTCGTTTAAACAGAGGGACGTCCCGCAGATCGGCCACGCCATCGAGTTGCGGATCAACGCCGAGGACCCGGCCCGGAACTTCACGCCGTCCCCCGGCGTGATCACCGAGTGGCGCGCCCCGGGCGGCCCGGGCGTGCGCCTGGATTCCCACGCGTATCAGGGCTATCGCATCCCCCCCA
>JBBRUM010000444.1:0-3278 GCA_038247815.1 Tepidisphaerales bacterium
CGAGAATGTCCGGGGAGCACTGATCTTCACCGAGTCGGGAATCGAGCTGAAGGACATGTCGCTGATGTACGAGGGCAGCCGCCTTGAGGTCGCCGGATCACTGGGGGGATACTCGCCGGGTTCGCCGCTGTCGCTGAGGATCGCCTGCCGGGATCTGCGTCTTGGCGAGGACCCGGCGTTCGTGCCGTCGCTGCCGCCGGAGGTTCGCGAGGTGTACGACCGGTTTCGGCCGAGTGGGGAGGGCAACTTCGCGTTCACCGTGGTGCGCGACGCGGCGGGGAAGGTCGTCACGGAAGGCAGGTTGGACATCGTCCGCGGGAAGATGACCTTCGACCGGTTTGCGTTTCCGGTGCACGACATTTCGGGGGCGATCGTGGTGTCGCAGTTCGCGCCGGGGCAGACGCGGCTGGAGGTCGAGAATCTCCGGGGTCGCGGGCGGGCGGACGGCCCGAACGCCAATGCCGACCTGAGGATCGAAGGGTTCATGTGCCCCCTCGAAGGCGGGTCTGAGGTGAATTTTTCGATCCGGGGCGACAACGTTCAGGCCGACGACGAGCTTGTCGCCGCGATGCCCGAGGGCGTGCGCTCGGCGATTCGACTGTTCGACCCGAAGGGCACGGCCTACCCCCAGTTCGGCGGATCGTTCACGACCGAGGTGTACCGCGCACCCGGACGTGTGTCGGTGTGGCGCTGGCCGATCGACGTCACACTCACCCACGGCACGGGGAGGTTCGAGCCATTTCCGTACCCGCTGGAAAATGTAACCGGGCGGGTGCTGATCCGATCGGGTTACGTTGACCTCGACCACGTGACCACGACGCGCGGCCCGGCCAAGCTCGTTGTGGGCGGGCGTGTGACCTACGCCGACCAGCCGCCGGGCAGGCTGCTTTACGACTTGACGATCGACGGCCGGGCCATCGCCGTGGACGCGACGCTCGTCAACGCGATCCCGCCGGACAAACGCAAGTGGCTGACCACGCTGGGCGTGGGCGGAACGCTCGTCGTCGGGGGGAAAGTGACCGGTAATGACGCGCGTTACGAGCTCGACCTTTCCCTATCCGACGGCACGCTCCGCCCGAAAGCGGGCGCCTGGCTGGCGACCGGCGTCACGGGCGAGATGAGGCTCACGCCGACGTCGATTGCGATCAAGTCGGTGAGGGGGGACCGCGCGGGCGCGCCGATCTCGGCTGAAGGGACGATTGCCTGGCCGACGGGCGAGCTGTTGGTGAACCTAAACGCGACTGCAAAGCGCCTGCCCTTTGACGCCGACCTGCGGTCGATCCTCGAACCCTCGGAGCGCGCCGCCTGGGACGCAGTCAAGCCCGAGGGCAACGCCGACGTCGCGGTCCGCATCTCGCCCGATTTGGGGACGGTGTATTCGTTCGCGCCGCTGGGCATGTCGGCGACGCCGGCGGCCGTGCCTGTACGGGTCGTGGACATTGGCGGCACGGTGGTGGTGGGCAACGGCAGGATCGAGATGAACGGGCTGACGGCGACGCGGAATGGATCGGAGCTGTCGCTGCAAGGCGTGGGATCGACCCAGCCGAGGGGGCGGTGGGACGTGGCGTTGGGGGCGAAGAATCTCGCCATCGACGACGAGTTGCGTGCCGCGCTGCCCGCGATGCTTCGCGAGACCGTCAACGGGATCGCACTAGCGGGCAGGGCCAACGTCGTGCTCAGGAAGTTCACGTACACGCCGCCCGCGTCGGCGCCGGCTGTGGCGTCGGTGCACCCCAGCGCCACCCCGCCAGCGCCGGGCGACGGCGCTTCGGCGGACTTCGACTTCGGGCTGGAGCCCATCGATTTGACTCTGTCGCTGGGTGTTCCGGTCCGGGCGACGGGCGGCAAGCTCAACCTGACGGGCTCGATCCGCGACGACCGCCTGGATACCACCGATGGCGACATCGCCATCTCGGCGGGAGAGATGTCCGGCAGGGCGTTCCATAACTTCCGGGCGACCGTCGAGAAGACGGCCGACCGCCGCGGACTCAAGCTCTCCAACATTTCGGGCACGCTTGCCGATGGCGAGCTCAGCGGGTTCGCCGTCGTCGCGTTTCCCGAGGACGGCACGACGAAGTACGGCATCGATCTTTCGCTGCGCAACGCGGACGTCGAGACGCTGGTGGGCAAGGTGGCGGACACGCCGGTTTCGGGGCGGATGTCGGCGTCGCTGACCCTTCAGGGCGACACGAACGACCCCCGCTCACGCCGCGGGAGAGGCGACATTTCCGTGACGGGCGAGAACATGGCCCGCGTGCCCGTGCTGCTGGGGCTTGTGCAGATCGCCAACCTCTCGCTGCCCGGCGGGACGTCGTTCAACAACGCCACCGCGCGATACAACATGGACGGCCCGAAGATTCGATTCGAGCAGCTTGTGCTGCGGTCGCCGGGGATGCAGATCGACGGGTCGGGAATGATCGACATGGAATCCCGCCAGGTGCGCCTCACACTCTGGACCGCCCCAGTCAACGGCCCGCGATTCCCCCTCTTCTCCGACTTCGTTGATCGCACCCGCCGCGAACTCCTGCAAATCACCATTCGCGGAACGATCGACAACCCCAAGATCGGAGCCAACTCCTTCGACTCCTTCACCACCACCGTCGAAGAAGTCTTCAAATCCACCGGGCGCAGCGACCGAGAACCGACCACCCGCTCCAAGCCATGAGCCGACCGGGGAAAGGCCCTGGTTCAGACCGGTTCGAATTTGCAACGGACGAGCGGGAAAGTGGCCACGCAATGGCACGGGAGAGCACGGACGGACAATGCGGGCTCCGGTGTCCCCACAGGCGGAGGCCATCGCGGGGGCGGGCGTTGGATCGATTGTGTCAGCAAATTTTGAAATATATTTTTCGTTTCCGCCCTCCATCCTTCCCGGTCCGAGCAATTTTTTCCCTCCAGGAGCGGCGCTGCAAACGCCCCTTTAACCTTCCCCGCTACGACACGATCCGTGTTAAACCGCGACAGGCAAAGGCATGCTCCGGACACGCCGGCCCGGCCGCCGTCCGGCCCGCCACACTCAAGGGCGCGTCAACGCCCAGGCTTGGCCCTCCCGTGGTGAAACCCTTTACATCCCACGCTTCCCAGCGCATCGTAGATGGCCCTCGTTTCACTCTCGGAGTGCTCGCGTCATGGCCAATGCAAAATCAAGGTCCGGAAAGTCCGTTACTTCAGGCAAGCTATCCCCCGTTTTCGCCAAACGCCTCGCCGAGATCACCAAGGCCTACGACAAGCTCATCTCACGCAAGAATCCGGTCGACGCGCGCTGGAACTCGGGCGTC
>JBBRUM010000445.1:0-3253 GCA_038247815.1 Tepidisphaerales bacterium
TATCAGCTTCGTCGAAGTTATGTCCGGGAGAACATGTCGGGGATGTGTTTTACGCTCATGGCGAACATGGGCGATGGCGGGCACAACATCCCCGTCATCAAGGACCGCTGGGGCATTCGAAAGCTGACGCCGCGCGAGTGTGCTCGACTTCAGGAGCCTCTTGCAAAACCTCTGGAAAAATAGCTGCGGCAGTAATCGCCGATGGGCAAATCCATGCCTCTGACTGTTTGGGGTGCCTATTTTCGCGGGTTGTCGGTGGGTAGACCAGTTGCGGGCGGTTCATGATGCCGAAAACGACTCGATGCGCGCAGACATCCCCCGACCCCGTGCTCAGCAGGTTTGATTGGGCCGTCATCGGAAAGCCCGCGCCGTGGCGTCAGCACAGCATCGTGAGGAGTTGTTCTGCGGCAATGACCAGCAACCCAAAGGACAGGTGTGCCGCCACCTTCGCCGCGCCGCGTACCCGGACGTGCCGGCCGCCGTGGTTGTCGTGCAGGTGGGAGTTGACCCGCTCGGCACTGCTGCGCTGGCGATAGCGAATCGCTTCTGCCGGTGCGAACTCGCGTTTTTCTCCTCGGCGAGGGTTGTGGTCGATGAGGGCGACGTGGCCCAGGCGTTCGGACATCTGGCGGATTTCCTTGGCGTCATAGGCGGCGTCGGCCAAATCATAGAGGCTGGTCACGCGCCCGGCACTCATCTGGGCCAGGGGGATGGCCGCCTGGCTGTCGTGCATACTGGCGGAGGTCACCAGCCAACTTATCGGAATATCTCCGTCGATCGCGTCCAGGTGCAGCTTATAGCCTCGCCAACTCTCTTTCTTGCCTTTGCTGTCTCTCTTTGTACCCCAGTCGCAGGCCCGCGGCAGGTCGGCGAGATTCTCCTCCAAGGTGCGTTCGAGTTGGCGCTGGAGGCGCGTGGGTTCGGGCAAGACCGGGGTTTCCACCTCAACGGGCTGGGCCACGGGCTTGGGTTCTTTCCTGGCGGCCTTCTCGCGGCCGTGGATGGCGGTGCCGTCGCGGCTGATGTGTCCGGCGATCTTGTCGCCGTAGTGTTTTTTGATCATCGCCTCTTGAATGCGTTGGGGCATTTGATCCTCGGCGAAGGCGGCGAAGGCACGCGAGAAAGTGGATTCGCCGGGAATCTCTCCGAGCGTTTCCCAGCCGCAGAGGCGACGTAACGTGGGGCGGTGGCGGACGGCGTCGATCAGGGCGCTGGTGGTGGGGAAGTCCCAGACGGCCTTGGCGATGAAGGCCTTGCACAGCGTCAGGCGGTCCTTGGGCGGGCAGCCGTTGCCCACCCAGCGGTAGGTCGCCATGTGCGCCTGCGGCGAGCAGGTCTCGCAAACAGCGACGAACTCCCGGTGCTTCTCGTCGAGCTCGCCCAACTCGTCTTCCAGCATCGGAAAGAGCCACGCCTGAATGGAGTGCCACAGGTTGCCCAATTCCGCCAGTCCGCTCATGGTACGTCTCCTGGGTTGCGGATGTCTAGCACCCGAGGACGGAATTGTATCATAATTAAAGCAGCATAACTACTTTATTATCAATGAGTTACGGATATTCTTGGGGGGGGGTAAATCACTGGACAGATTGAGCAAACTGCGGTACACTTTCAATCAATCTCAGGCATGCTTTCCGAAGACGTGACG
Source organism: Tepidisphaerales bacterium (assembly GCA_038247815.1). GTDB lineage: Bacteria > Planctomycetota > Phycisphaerae > Tepidisphaerales > Tepidisphaeraceae > JBBRUM01. Next base: position 1,646 of record JBBRUM010000445.1, read on the forward strand.
GCGGGCGTTCCGCCGACCTTCGGGGGGTTTTGCAAGAGGCTCAGTAATTTCTGGTGTCACCGTCGCTTTGGTATCCTTCGTGACTTCGTGACTTCGTGTTCATCATCCAATCCCCAACGCAACCAATATGATCAAACTTCCCGCCCGCCACGTTCACTTGGACTTCCACACCTCCGAGCACATTCCCGATGTCGGGGGCCGGTTTGACAAGAAGCAGTTTCAACAGGCGTTGAAGCTGGGCAAGGTCAACCACATCACGGTCTTCGCCAAGTGCCACCATTCCTGGTCGTACTATCCGACGAAGGTGGGGATGGTTCACCCGACGATGAAGAAGGGTTTGGATTTGCTGGGCGGGCAAATCGAAGCCTGCCGGGAGATGAAGGTCAAGGTGCCGATTTACTACACGGTGGGCTGGAGCGCCACGGACGCCGAGATGCACCCGGAGTGGTGTCAGCGAAACCGTGACGGCTCGATCACCACGACGAACTTTGATGTCAAGGCCGGGGCGGATGACGTCAAGCCAGCCTGTTCGTGGAAGAACATGTGTGTCCACACGCCGGGCTATCGCAAGTTGATCGTGGAGCAGACCAAGGAGATTTGCGACAAGTATTACGTCGATGGTTTTTTCTATGACATCTGCGGTTTCCCGCGTTGCTTCTGCGAGACTTGCCGTGCGGGCATGAAGGCCGATGGAGTTGACGTGGCCGATGACGCGGCGACGGAGAAGTGGTACACGGGTGTTTGGGCTTCGTTCTTTGATGATTGCCGGGCGGCGATCTTTGCGAAGTGGCCCGACGCCAGCGTCTTTTTCAACGGTCGCGCCGCCGCCACCACGCCACCGGAACTGCTGGCCCGGCAGACGCATTGGGAACTCGAAGACCTCCCGACGACCTGGGGCGGTTACGACAAGTTCGCCCCGCGGGCCAAGTTTTTCGCCACCTACACCGATCAAACGCATCCCGACCCCCGGCCGATGCTGGCCATGAGCGGCAAGTTCCACACCATGTGGGGCGAGTTCGGCGGCTTTAAGCACGCCGACGCCATCACCTTCGAGGCCGCGTCCATGATCGCCTACGGCTCAACGGTGAGCTTCGGCGACCAGTGCCACCCCTCGGGCGAAATGGACTTGGGCACCTACCGCGAAATCGGCAAGGCCTACGACTATGTCAAGAAGATTGAGAAGTACGGGCTGGGCGGTGAGCCGCACTCGAATCTCGGTTTGTTGATGACCGGCGGCAAAGCGATCAACGACGATCATGGTTCGGGCACCACCGGCCACGACCAGGGCGTCGCCAACATGCTCATGGAGTCGCAACTGGACTTCGAGGTCGTCCACCCCAACTTCAGTGATGAGCAATGGCGGCGATACGCGGCCATCATCCTCACCGGCGGGCAGTGCCTCACCCCTGAATTGGCAAAGCGATTGAACAACTACGTCAAGGCCGGCGGGTCGCTGGTGGTGCTCTACGAAAGCGGCTTGGACGCGGATCGCAAAAAGTTCCTGCTGGACATGGGCGTCACCTTCCAAGGCCCCGCGACCTTCACCAACGATTACACCGTGGTGGGCAAGGAAGTCGGCAAGGACTTGGTGGCCAGTCCATTTTTGAA
>JBBRUM010000446.1:0-3245 GCA_038247815.1 Tepidisphaerales bacterium
CCAGCCGACGTCGAGCGCGACATCGAGCAGGGCCGATTCCTCGGCTTCAAGCCCTATCCCGACTTCGTCGGCGGAAACCCCGCCGACGTCGAGATCGACCAAATGCTCCCCCCCTGGGCCATGGACATCGCCAACCGCCATGGGCTGCTGATCATGCTCCACATCCCCCGCCCCGGCCGCATCGCAGACCCGCTCAACCAGGAGCAGCTCCGGCGTCTCTGCGGTCGCTACCCCCAAGCCGACATCGTCCTCGCCCACATCGGCCGGGCCTACTGGCTCGCCAACGTCCGCGGCAACCTCGACGGCCTCCGCGACATCCCCAACCTCCACGTCGACACCACCATGGTCACCCACTGGGAGGTCATCGAGCACGCCATGGAGCGCCTCCGCCCGGACCAGCTTCTCTTCGGCTCCGATGCGCCCCTCGCCCTCAGACCCGGCAAAAGTATCGAGATCAACAACGGTTACACTTACGTCACCCCCGACCCCTGGCGACTTTCCATCCACGACGTCCACCAGAAGCTCGACTTCACTTCGTTCCTGTATGAGGAACTCCGCGCCATCGCCCGCGCCGCCTCACGCCTCGGCCTCGGCCCCGACTACCTCCACGACGTCATGTGGACCAACGGCATGCGCCTCATCGAAAAGCGAACCCGCCACCCCAGCGCTGCGCGTTAGGGACGCCCCGCGGTCCCCAAGCTACTTCTTCCGTCCGCTCCCCGGCCTGCGCGACTGCCGGTCGCGAACCAACGCCGCTTCCTTCCGTTTCGCCGATACCGAAAGGTTGTCCTGCTTCAGCACCGCCCGCATCCGCCCCGGGTCCGCCCCTTTGGTCACCACCGCCTGCACCCGCTGCAACCGCATCACCTCCGGGTTCGGCTCCTCCCCACAGTTGAGGCACACCCCCTCCGTCGGGTCCGCCGCCTCCCCGCAGTGCACGCACAACCCAGCCGCCCGCCGCTCCTCCACCACCCGCCGCGCCTCCCGCTGCCGCAACACCCCCTTCGCGCTGTAATACCCCAACGCCCCCACCCCCAACGCCAGCACCAGCGGATTCACCACACTCACCACCGCCGTAAACACCACCCACACCCCCACCACCGCCCCAAAAAAACTGTACACATGCAGCGGCGGCACCCCCTGCCCATTCCGCTCAGCCGCCTCGTGCACATACACCAGCATCCCCGCCACCCCCACCATCGGCCACACCGTCCACCCGTTCGCCAGCGTCAAATTGATGGCAAACCCAACGACCGCCATCCCCGCCACCGCAATGTACGACCACCTCAAGTCATACTCACTCCACGCCTTCGCCGCCCCAGGCGAGTTGTCCCGCAGCCACCGCCAGGCAATGGCGAAACTCTCTACCCTGAGCAATCCGCGAAAGTCCATACTGAGATTGTACCGTCCACCGCTCCCCCCCCAATCCGCCTCCCCCGATCCGCCCCCCCGAATCCGCCCCCCTGCTTGACGCCCCCCGTTCGCAACCGAATCATCCCGTCCCTATGCCCCCAAACCCCACCCCCGCCCTCACCTCCGCCCAGATCCGTCGCGGTTTCATCGAGTTCTTTGAGAAGAAACACGCGCATACCTTCGTCCCCTCCTCCCCCGTGGTGCCCCACGACGACCCCACCCTCCTTTTCACCAATGCGGGCATGAACCAGTTCAAGCCCATCTTCCTCGGCCAGGAAAAACGCGCCTACACCCGCGCCGTCAACACTCAAAAGTGCATCCGAGCCGGCGGAAAACACAACGACCTCGACGACGTCGGCCGCTCCCGCCGACACCACACCTTCTTCGAAATGCTCGGAAACTGGTCCTTCGGCGACTATTTCAAGCAAGGCGCCATCGAAATGTCATGGGAACTGCTCACCCAGGTCTGGCACCTCGACCCCCGCCGCCTCCACGTCTCCTGCTTCGAAGGCGACGAAAAAAACGGCGTCCCCCGCGACACACAAGCCGCCGACATCTGGCGCAAAGTCGCCAACTGGGAACAATTCGGCCTCAAATCCGACGACCACATCCACTACTTCGGCAAGGACAACTTCTGGGAAATGGGCGACACCGGCCCCTGTGGCCCCTGCACCGAAATCTACATCGACCGCCGACCCACCGACGAAATCGCCGCCGAACTCCATGCCGGTCGCCGCTCCCCCGTCAACGCCGAAGACCCCCGCGTCATGGAAATCTGGAACAACGTCTTCATCCAGTACAACCGCAACCCCGACCGCTCCCTCACCACCCTCCCCTCCCAGCACGTTGACACCGGCATGGGCTTCGAACGCGTCACCCAAGTCATCCAAAACGTCGGCAGCAACTACGACATCGACCTCTTCCACCCCTTCTGGGCCAAGCTCAAAGAGCTCTCCGGCTTCTCTTATTCCGGCAAGTTCCCCCCCACCAACGCCGCCGACCCCGTCGCCGAAGCCGCCGACCCCGCCCTCCGCCACGACATCGCCTTCCGCGTCATCGCCGACCACATCCGCTGCCTCACCTTCGCCCTCACCGACGGCGCCACCCCCAGCAACGAAGGCCGCGGATACGTCCTCCGCCGAATCCTCCGCCGCGCCGTCCGCTTCGGCCGACAACAACTCGAACTCCGCGAGCCCTTCCTCCACACCCTCGTCCCCATCGTCGTCGAAGCCATGGGCGACGCCTTCCCCGAACTGCGGAAAAACCCTGCCCGCGTGGCGGAACTCATCAAGGATGAGGAAGTGTCGTTCGGGAAGACGCTCGACCGCGGCATAGAGCTTTTCAAGAGTTCAGTGATATCCGCCTTAACTGATGCTCTTCGACGCTACAACGAAAGGAAGGATCCGACAGATGCGATCCACATGATCTTAGAGACTGTTTGGTCGGGCCAATCCATAAAGCCTTTGGAAGAGGAATATCGTTCTTTCTTAAGAGAAAGGATTTACTCGAACATTGATTCTGGGATTCTGAAGTTTGGACACCCCGGGCATGAAGACCCTATCCAAACGGTCAAACAGCGGGACTTGGCATCCATCGCGGCCTCTGACGTCACGGGCGATTTTATCAAACAACTAACCGGGGAGGGTGTAGTCATCTCCGCCGCCGCCGCCTTCAAGCTCCACGACACCTATGGCTTCCCCATCGACCTCACCCGCATCATGGCCGAAGAACGCGGCATGACCGTCGACGTCGCCGGCTACGAAACCCTCATGGAGCAAGCCCGCGAGCTGGCCCGTTCCGGTGGCAAAGGCGAAGCCTCCGCCGTCATTTCC
>JBBRUM010000447.1:0-3245 GCA_038247815.1 Tepidisphaerales bacterium
AACGACCGGGCGACGCTGAAGCGCGTGCTCGACAAGGTGTGCGAGTTGGAGAACAGGGGTTGGGCGTTCGAGGTGGCCGAGGCGTCGTTTGAGCTTCTCGTGCGGAAGGAAATCGGTCGGTACACGCCGTTTTTCGACCTGACACACTATCGCGTAGAAATCCTGCGTCAGGGCGACGGGCAGGCGATCTCCGAGGCCACGGTCAAGCTGTCGGTGCGGGACCACAACGCCCACGAGGTAGCCGAGGGGGACGGGCCGGTGGCGGCGCTCGACGCGGCGCTGCGGAAGGCGCTGCTGTCGCGGTATCCGGCGCTGGCGCGGCTGCACTTGATGGACTACAAGGTGCGTGTCGTTCCGACCTACGCGGGCGATGGGTCGGTGGACGAGACCAAGAGCGAAGCGGCATCCGTTGTGCGCGTGGTCGCGGAGTTTCGCCGCGAGCACGTCGACTCGGGCGAGACGTTTTTCGGTACGGTGGGCGTATCGGGGAACATCATCGACGCGACCTATCAGGCCCTGCGCGACGCGTACGACCACCACCTGCTCGCCGAGGCGGACAGCGGTTCGCCAGCGGCGGCTGGGGACGGGGGCCCGCGATGAGCGTGTCAACGGCTTCGGCGATTCCCGGGCCTGAAGTTCATCTTGCGCCGTCTGACATTGTGGCGTTTCCGCCGGGTCGGGTTCCCAGGCACATCGCGATCATCATGGACGGCAACGGCCGGTGGGCCGTCAAGCAAAACCGCGACCGAGTCTTCGGGCACCGGCGCGGCGCGGAGACGGTGGTCGACATCGTGCAAGCCGCCGTCAACCTCCGAAACGCCTGCGGCGCCCCCGACTTCCTCACGCTTTACTCGTTCTCGGTCGAAAACTGGAAGCGCCCGCCCACCGAGGTCGAGGCCCTGATGCAGTTGTACATCGACTTCCTTACCCGCCAGCGCCCGCTGATGCTCGCCAACAACGTTCGGTACAACCAGATCGGCCGGAGAGACGAACTGCCGGACCCCGTCATCGCCGAGATGAGCACCACGCTCGAGGCGACCGCGCCCAACAACGGCTTGACCCTCACCCTTGCGATCAACTACGGCTCGCGCACCGAAATCCTCGACGCCGTCCGCTCGCTCGCCCGCGACGTCCAAGCCGGTACGCTCGACCCCCGCGACATCACCGAACCCCTCCTGCAATCCCGCCTCTACACCCAAGACATGCCCGACGTCGACCTCCTCATCCGCACCGCCGGCGAAATGCGCGTCTCCAACTACCTACTCTGGCAAATCTCCTACGCCGAACTCGTCGTCACCGACACGCTCTGGCCGGAATACACCCCAGCCGACCTGCACGACGCCATCCGCGAGTATTCCAAACGCAACCGCCGCTTTGGTGCGCTGGATCACACGAACACGCTTCGGCCTGGGTAGGGCGAGTTCCGGTTCAATTCGGTTATCCTCGGTACCGCATGAATCCCACCACCCACCCCTTCGGAGTCGCCTCCTTCTCGTTTCACGGGGCGCTCGCCGACGGAACCGTCAACGTCTTTACCTACCTCGAAGCCTGTCGGTACCGCTATCACCTGAGCACAGCTGATATCTGGTCCGGGTTGCTGGGCAATGACTTGTCTTTGGCGTTGTCGCCCGAGTTTTTGGGGAAGGTGCGGCGGGCGATGGACGAGCGGGGGCTGGTGTGTGTGAACTACCACGCGGACGGGTGTCATCCGTGGGAGGACTCGGCTGAGGCGCGGGAGAGGCACCTGGAGCTGGCGTGGAAGCACATCGCCGCTGGCGAGCTCCTCGGCGCCCGCACGATCCGGATCGACACCGGCGGACGCGACCGGCACTGGTCGGCCGAGCAATTCGACCACATCGCAGGCGCTTTCCGCAAGTTCGCCAAGAGGGCGCAGGATGGCGGATATCTCATCGGGCCCGAGACGCACTGGGGGGCGACGAACCACCCGGACAACATGCTCGAGCTTCACTCCGCCGTGGCCTCGCCCGCGTACGGAATTCTGCTGCACATGGGGAAGGACACCGCGACCTCGCCGGACGAGTACGACCGACTTCTGGCGCCGATTGCGGTGCACACGCACATTGATCAGAAGACGTGCCAGTCGAGGATGCCGGCTGCGCTGCAGATTTTGCGGGCGGCGAACTATCGCGGAGCGCTCAGTATTGAGCACCACACGGGGAAGAACGAGTTCGAGGAGGTGGGGGCACAGTTGGCGGAGTTGGCGCGGGGGTTGAAGTTGCTGGGAGGCGCGGCTGGAACGTATGGAGGGAATCCGTTGCTGAGTGCGAAGGATGAGCGGTCCCACAATTGAGCATGGCGTTGCTATCGTGGCCCATGCACATCGCCCGATCGGTATCGCTGCTTGCCGTTGCGCTCTTCTCCCTCGCCTGCGTTAACACGGGTGAGAAACGGACGTTTTCACTGGAGGTGGCGAACAACGCCAAAACTCCGGTGACCATGGGGCTTGCCAAGTTGGACGGCGTGGTCGAGGTCGAGTGGGAATCGCCGGAGGACCGAGCGATCATGGACCCGAAGTTGACGGGACTTGGCTGGGGAACGGTGCTTCCGCCGGGTCGGACGGCGTCGTTGAGGGTGTCTGGCCGGTTTCTGCCCAACACACGGGGCTTCCTGAGGATTTACAACGGCGACCTGCCGCTGTCGGAGATCCTCGCGATCTCGAAAGGCTCGCGGAATCGGATCGATATCCTGCTTCGAGAGGGAAACTCGGCCTTCGTCATCACCAACGCAGGCCCGTTTCTTTCCGCGCAACTCGCCAGCTACACCCCCACCGGCGAAGCCGCCAAACTCACCCCCCCCACCACCGTCTCGCCCACCCAGCGCTGATCCCGTTCCCCCCTTCCTTCACTCCATATCTTTGTCACTCTTTCTCTTTGTCACTTTTCCCCCTTCTGCCTTCCCGTCCCCCTATACTCCCCTCACCACTGGCCCCATCGTCTAGTGGCCTAGGACAGTTGGTTCTCAGCCAACGAACAGGGGTTCGACTCCCCTTGGGGTCACTTTCAGCCCCCCGACTTTCGGGGGGGTTTTTTTGTCTCCGCGTATCCCGAGCTAACCCCCGACTTCGTCGCCCACCGCTTACGCTTCGACTTCCTCTTCGACGCCATACCGCCTTTTCAACGCCGGAACGTTGCCCAGTTTGCTGGTGCGGATGAACTCGACGATCTCTTCGACTTCGCCCGATGGTGATGGGTCGCGTTCGATTTCCGCAACGGCTTCGCCGACGA
>JBBRUM010000448.1:0-3244 GCA_038247815.1 Tepidisphaerales bacterium
CCCCAACAACAAGGAACTCGACCGCACTCACCTCCAACTCGTCGACCACATCCGCGCCGAGGAAGCCCTCGAACTCGCCGAACAACCCACTCCCCCTCCCCAATAAACCCCCCACCCTCACTCGCATCCCCCAGCCATCCGTCCGTACACTTTTCCGATGGCCCACCCACTCCTCCCCACCTTCCCACCCGCCGACATCATCCGTCCCCTTATCGACCTCGCCATGCGCGAAGACCTCGGCCCCGGCGGCCTCGCCGGCGACATCACCTCACGCCTCACCGTCGCCGAAACCGCAATCGGCGTGGGCACCTTCCTCCAAAAGGAGGTCGGCGTCGTCTGCGGATTGCCCCTCGTCGAGCTCGTCTGCAAAGCCTACGACGAACGCCTCCGCGTCGAGCAGATCCCCGGCTTCCATTTCGAACTCATCGAGGGCCGCTTCAGCGACCAGCGCCTCACCCCCCTCGTCCGCGTCCGCGGGCCGATGCGCTCCCTTCTGGCAGCCGAGCGCGTCGTCCTGAACTTCCTCCAGCACCTCTCCGGCGTCGCCACCCAAACCCAGCGCTTCGTCCGCCGCGTCGAGGGAACCCGCGCAAAAATCCTAGACACACGCAAAACCCTCCCCGGATACCGCGCACTCGAAAAGTACGCCGTCCGCGCCGGCGGCGGCCACAACCACCGCATGGGCCTCCACGACGGCGTCCTCATCAAAGACAACCACCTCGCCGGAATGCCCACCCGCGACATCGCACCGTGGCTGGAAAAACTCGTCAAGCAAGCCCGAACCGAGCCCGGCGGCGGCGGGGCGGGGGGGGGTGGTGGGGCGGGCGTCGTCGGCAACGGGGGCGGGGGGGGGGGAGGGGCGGCGGCAAGGCTCTTCGAGGTCGAGGTCGACACACTCGAACAGTTCGCCGAGGTCCTCAAAGTCGACGGCGTCCAAGTCATCATGCTCGACAACATGGACTGCCCCCGCATGGAGCAAGCCGTCCGCCTCCGCGACGCAGCCGGCCGCCGCGACAACCTCGAACTCGAAGCCTCCGGCGGCGTAACCCTCGACACCGTCCGCACCATCGCACTCACCGGCGTCGATCGCGTCAGCGTCGGAGCCATCACACACTCCGCAGCCGCTCTCGACATCGGCTTCGACGTCGAAGACCAGGAGGACCGTTCATGGCCCTGATCCTCGCCATCGAAAGCACCTGCGACGAAACCGCAGCCGCCGTCGTCGAGGGCGGCCGCGCCGTCCTCTGCTCCGTCGTCGCCACCCAGTACGAACTCCACGCCAAGTTCCGCGGCGTCGTCCCCGAAATCGCCAGTCGCGCACACATCGAATCCATCCTCCCCGTCGTTCGCCAGGCCATGGAGTCCGCCGGCGTCCTCCCCGCCGACCTCTCCGCCGTCGCCGTCGCCAACCGCCCCGGACTCATCGGCTCGCTCCTCGTCGGCGTCACCTCAGCCAAGACCCTCGCCTTCGCCTGGGACAAACCCCTCGTCGGCGTCGACCACGTCCACGCCCACCTCTACTCCGCCCTGCTCGACCACCCCGACCGCGAGGTGCTCTTCCCCGCCGTCGGCGCCGTCCTCTCCGGCGGCCACACCGCAATCTACCACCTCCGCTCGTGGACCGACATCAGTCGCATCGGCGGCACGATCGACGACGCCGTCGGCGAAGCCTATGACAAAGTCGCCGCAACGCTCGGCCTCGGATTCCCCGGCGGCCCCGCCGTCGACGCCCTGGCCCAAACCGGCGACCCCCAAGCCGTCCGTTTCCCCCGCACCCTCTTCGCCCGCGACAGCCTCGACTTCTCCTTTTCCGGGCTGAAAACCGCCGTCCTTTACCGCACCCTCGGCCCCCAAGGCCTCGGCCGAAAACTCGCAGAAGTCCCCCCAGCCGAGCGCGCCGACATCGCCGCCGGATTTCAGCTCGCCTGCCTCGACGTCATCGAGGAAAAGCTCCGCCGCGCCGCCCACCAGTTCAACGCCCAGACAATTCTCGTCGGCGGCGGCGTCGTCTCCAACGCCGCCCTCCGCGGGCGCCTCGCCCGCCTCCCCGTCCCCGTCCTGACCCCCGAGCAAAAGTACTGCACCGACAACGCCGCGATGATCGCCGGGTTGGCTGACGTGCTCCTTGCCGGGGGCCGCGTCTCCGGCTTGGACCTCGACGCCGTCACCAGCTCATGGATTACGTAGGCGAACTTCAGATCAAGAGTTTCGACTCACCGAAGGGCGACCACGCCGGAAGAAAAGAAGAAGGGGCGGCGCAACGCGCCGCCCCTTCACAATCAGTCCGAACTCCGCGGCCTATCGGCGACGGCGCGACAGCAGCAGCCCGGCCGGTGCCAGCAGGGCGAGGCTGGACGGCTCGGGAATGATCCCGAGGGTAATGCCGCCGCCCGAGGGGACGCCGGCCACCACGTTGAATGCGCCCGTCGAGTCGGCGAAGAACGCGGAATTGACGAGGAAATATTGCGTCCCGGCGACCAGTGTGCGGGTGATCAGCGAGTTCGCTCCGGCCCCATCATCGTCATCGACTTCAACGAGGTTGGCCAGCGGGAGATTCGGGTCGAACGACTCCGCGTAGAGCACCATGAAGTCGTCAAAAGTGCTGTTGCCCTGCTCCAGCGAGTAAGTGCCGGTGATCGACACAAACAGCGGTTGGATCGAGAAGCCTACGGCGGTCGCCGACACCGCGGTCCCCGACGAGTTCGGTCGGAAGAAGGTGGGGGTTGCGGCGATCGTGCCGGAGTACAGAACGGTGGGGGGGACGGGTGCGGCGGCCAAGCTCAAGGTCGCGTTGAAGGCTCCGGCGCGACCAATGGGGGGCGTTCCCGCTGTGGTTGGGACGCCACGCCATGCGTCAACAACCAGGAAGTACGTCCCCGCCGGGATCGAACCGAACGATCCGGACACAAAAACACCCCCGAGTTGCCCGGTGACGACCGTCGCCGAACGCAGGCTGTTTGCGTTGAGGGTGGTCGTCAAAGAGTTGAGAAGGAAGAAGTCGTTGTCGGGGTCGGTGTCCGGGTCGTTGGAGGTGAGGCTCGCGCTGAACGCACCGGTGGTGGTGAACTGGAAAATGATGTCCTGATCCCAAATAGCGGCGGTGTTGGAGATCGGGGCGTACGTGTCGATGTCGTTGGTCGCGCCGACCGTGGTCCCGACGATCGGGAACGCGCCGGCACCGAGGCTACCCAAGTTAAAATCGACCTGAGCAAAAGCCGCAGGCGCGAACGAAAAGACGCTGGCC
>JBBRUM010000449.1:0-3237 GCA_038247815.1 Tepidisphaerales bacterium
ACGCAGTCGGGCGAGAACGCGTCGCTGGCGTTGACGGCTTCGGTGCCGCTGTTGCGCGGGGCGGGGTTCATCAACCTCGAGGGGCTTGTCAACTCCGAGCGTTCGCTGGTGTACGCCGTGCGGGCCTTTGAAACCTACCGCCGGCAGTTTCTCGTCGACGTCTCCACGCGGTACTTCGACCTGATCACGTCGCGCAACGCCGTGCTCAACCGGCGCACGCAGTTGGACCAGCAGATCGACCTCGTCGAGAGGTCTCGGGCGCTGTTCGCCGCGGGGAAGGGGTCGTTCCTCGACGTGCAGCGGTCGATCAACTCGCAGATTTCGGGCGAAACGCAGCTCATCCAGTCCGAGGAGGCGTACCGGGGGCAGTTGGACAATTTCAAGTTGTTCATCGGCATGGACATTTTCGAGGAACTCGAGATCGTGCCGGTGGAGCTGGACGTATCGATTCCGGAGACCGACCCGTCGGACGCTGTGCGGCTGGCGCACCTGTACCGACTGGACGTGCAAACGGCGCGGGACCGGATCGACGACGCGAAGCGCACGGCGAACAACGCAAAGAACGGGCTCCTGCCGGGGCTGGACTTTGACGCGTCGTCGCGGGTGTCCAGTTCCGACAATCGTCCCGCGTCGGCGATCAACTCGGAGACGGGGAGGTATTCCGCCGGGGTGACGCTCGACCTGCCGGTGGACCGCGTGGCGGAACGCAACAGTTACCGGCGGGCGCTGATTCGGTTGCAGCAGGCGCAGCGCGACTTCGAACAGTCCCGAGACGCCGCCGCGGTCTCGGCGCGCAACGCCCTGCGTCGCATCCGCTCGGCCCGCGACCGTGTCGAACTCCAACGCCGAAACCTTCAGATCGCCCAAGCCCGTCTGGACCTCGCCAACTCGCTGCTCCGCCAGCCCCTGCTCAACCCCCTGCCGGGACTGTCGCAATCCAACCGCGACGTCGTAGAAGCCCAGCAGCAGCTCCTTCAAGCACAGGACTCCCTCGACCAAGCCCGGGCCACACTGCAAATTCAGGTACTCAATTACTACCGCGACACCGGAACGCTGCGGATCGACCCCGAGTCCGGGGCGCTCGGGCGGGCAATGGCGGCGAGGTCGTAAACTTGGGCTGGCGTGGGAGTTGGGGGGGCTGCCCATGTCGGGCGAGCGGGGTTACACTTGTCGTTATCCACCACAGACTTCCCCATTCCGGACCGCCTGCCGCCGCGGGAAAGACGAAGGAGCATACCGTGTCGGACGCCGATCGCCTGCGAAAACTCGTCGCCTCCGGGCACCGGTGTATCTACATGCCCACGACCGAGGAGAGGGCGGCGTTGGAGTTGATAGCGGCGGTGGCGTTGGAGCTGGGGTGGCCGTCGTTGCGGTGGTCGGCTGCGCACGGGCTGCGAGACGCGACGATCGCCGACGCGCCGCCGACGCCCGACACGCAGCACCCGGCCGCGGCGTGCTTTCACCTTTCGAGCCTCCGAGCGCCGACGCTGGTGGTCCTGTGCGACTTGGTTCCGCACCTGAAGGACGAGCGGACGCTGCGCGTCCTCCGCGAAGCCGTTGACGCCGCTGCGCGGTCGGGGTCGGTGCTGATCCTGCTGGACCATAGCGCAGACCTTCCGCCGGTCATACGAGCGCACGCGACTCCGTTCGAGCTGACTCTTCCGTCGGACGAGGAGCTTGAAAGGATGATCCGCGGCACGGTGCGCGAGATTGCGGGGCGGTCGAAGCTCAAGGTCGACCTTACGCGCCGCGACCTCGAAACGCTGGTCCGCAATCTCCACGGCCTGCCGCTGCGGCAGGCGAGGCAGATCATCACAGACGTGGCGGCCGACGGTGTGCTCAACGGCGAGGACGTCAATTCCGCGCTGGCGCAAAAGCGCCGTCTTCTGGAGAACTCCGGGGCGCTGGAGTATGTCGAGTCGCCCGTGTCACTCGACGAGATCGGCGGACTGGTCAACCTCAAGCGCTGGTTGTCGGCAAGACTCGGGGCGCTGTCCACCGAAGCCGTGAAGTTCGGAATCGAGCCGCCGCGCGGTGTACTGATGCTCGGCGTCCAGGGGGCGGGGAAGTCGCTGTCAGCCAAGGCGGTGGCGACGGCGTGGCAGCGTCCGTTGCTGCGTCTTGACGCGGGGGCGTTGTACGACCGTTACATCGGCGAATCGGAGCGCCGGCTGCGCGACTCGCTGAAGCAGGCCGAGGCAATGTCGCCGGTGATTTTGTGGATCGACGAGATTGAGAAGGCGTTCGCCTCGTCGTCGGGCGGGGGAGGCGGCGCCGATGGGGGGCTTTCGAAGCGGATGTTCGCCTCGCTGCTGACGTGGATGCAGGAGCACCGAACGCCCGTCTTCCTGATCGCGACAGCCAACGACATTTCCGCCCTTCCGCCGGAGCTGCTGCGCAAGGGGCGGTTCGACGAGATCTTCTTTGTGGACCTTCCATCGGCAGCGGCTCGGGCGCAGATCTTCGCGATTCACCTTCGGAAGAGGAAGCGGAACCCGGCGGTCTTCGACCTTCCCGCACTGGCGGCGGCGGCTGAGGGATTTTCGGGGGCGGAGATCGAGCAGGCGATCGCCTCTGCGCTGATTGACGCATTTAGCGCGCGGACGGAACTGGGGACGGCTGATCTTGTGGCGAAGGTTCGATCCTCGCCGCCGTTGTCGGTGACGATGGCGGAGAGGATCGAGGAGCTGCGCGAGTGGTCCAGGTCGAGGTGCGTCCCGGCGGACTAACCGGGCATGGGGCGGATTACTTTTCGCGGGCGGTGGGCCAGTTGGCGTCTGCTTTGGCGATGAGTCTTTCCATGTCTTTCGCCCACATCTCTGTGACTTTGGGGCTGTGGTTGAGGTAGAGCTTTCCGGCGGCGACGGTGAATGCGGCGGCGTCGGTGGGCGTCTTGTGCCCGCCGGCCATGCCGATGGCGCACCAGCCCTCGTACTGCGGGGCGTATTTTTCGGCGGCGGCGACGAATGCGTCTTTGAGGGCCTGGCTGGCGAAGACGAACTTCGCTCCGCCGAGGACGGCCTCGAACTCATCGGAGCCCGTATCGACTTTGCCGCCGAAGTATGCGACGACGTCGTTACCGCCGGCGGCGAGGCCTTGTTTAATGGTGAAGAACTCGATCTTGGTCGGGCGTGTGTTGGCTTGGGGGGCGGCGTTGGTGACCGTGGGTGTTCCTGTGATCGCGGCCAAGCCGCATACGGTTCCAGCCCAAATCGCCATCGCAAATGTGTTTCGCAT
>JBBRUM010000450.1:0-3233 GCA_038247815.1 Tepidisphaerales bacterium
CACAAGATGCAAGTCCGAAGCTTTGCGCCGAACGGTCGTATCCAAAAGACGGTCAATTTGAATGGTGGACATGATTGAATCCTTCTTGCTTGTTACTGGCCACTTGCTGCTGGTTACCTGACACCTCGTACGGTCCGCCCAAGTCCGGTCGTGAGACCGCTCCGCCCAACGCCTTCCGCCCCACTTGCTCCCCTAGCTTCCAACACCAACTCACCAGCAACTCTTTCCTCTACTGTTCTACGAGCCCTTCGACCTGCGCGACCTTGACGATTTCCTCCGCCGTCGTCGTTCCGTTGAGCACCTTCAGCTTGCCGTCCTGCAGCAGGCTCTTCATCCCGCTTCGCAGCGCGGCCTGCCGAAGTTTGTTGCTCGCCGCGCGTTCGAACGCCAGGTTTCGCAGTTCGCTGTTCATTATCATCATCTCGAAGATCCCCAGTCGCCCGCGGAAACCGATCCCCGAGCAGTGCTCGCAGCCCTTGGGCTTGTTGATCGTCTTCCCCTCCATGTCTTTCTCCGAAATCCCCGCGAGCTTCAGCCACATCGGGTCCGGCTCGGGGTCCGGAATTCTGCACTTCGGGCACAGCACGCGGATCAGTCGCTGCGCCATCACCGCCTGAATCGAGCTGGCCACCAGGAACGGTTTGACGCCCATGTCGATCAGTCGGGTGATCGCCCCCGGCGCGTCGTTTGTGTGCAGTGTGCTGAACACCAAGTGCCCCGTCAGCGCCGCTTGGATCGCCACCTCCGCCACTTCCAAGTCGCGAATCTCGCCCACCAGAATAATGTTCGGCGCCTGACGAAGCATCGCTCGGAGAATCATGCTGAACTTCAGCCCGATCACCTCTTTCACCTGGCACTGGTTGATCCCGACGAAGTTGTACTCCACCGGGTCCTCGGCCGTGATGATCTTCCTGTCCGGGCGGTTGAGCTCGTTGAGCGCACCGTATAGCGTCGTCGTCTTCCCCGAACCCGTCGGCCCGGTCACCAGAAAAATCCCGTTCGGACGCCGGATGATCTTCTGAAACGTCTTGTAATCGTCCTCCGCCAACCCCAGGTTCTGCACGCCGATCCGCACGCTGTCCGGCCGAAGAATACGCAGCACCACCGACTCCCCGTGGTACGCCGGCAACGACGACACACGGAAGTCGATCTGCTGCTTGTCGACCATCATCTTGATTCGCCCATCCTGCGGCAGGCGCTTCTCCGCGATGTCGATCCCGGCCATGATCTTCAGTCGCGAAATCAGCGGTCCCTTCATCCGCAGCGGAATCCGGTCCTTCTCGATGCACTCCCCGTCGATCCGGTATCGGATCCGGACTCGGTCCTTCATCGGCTCGACGTGAATATCGCTCGCCCTGTTCCGCACCGCCTCCGTGATCATCGCCGCCACCAGCTTGATGATCGGAGCCTGCGTCGCATCCGTCCCCGACCCCTCGCCCATCCCGTCCACGTCGATCGACGTGTCGATCGACCGGTCCATCGACTTGTCGAGCGATTTATCCAGCGACTTGTCCAGCGACCGGTCCAGCGACTTGTCCAGCGAGTCGCGCCCGCGGTCGAGGGTCATGTCCAGCGTCTTATTCGCCCCGCTGGCCTTCAAAAACGCGTCGAGCTTGGCTTTGATCTGCCCCTTCGCCGCCAGCACGTTCTTGAGGTCCTTGTTCAGTCGGAACCGCAGGATGTCCAGCATCTCCAGGTCGGTCGGGTCGTGGATTGCCAGCTTGAGTTTGTTCCCCTCCAACGCCAGCGGAACGATCGTGTACTTCCGCATGAGCTCGTCCGGCACGAGCGACCCCGCGTTGGCCGGAATCGTCACCGACTCCAGGTCGACAAACTCCATCCCGTTCTGGGCCGCCAGGGCCTTGTAGACGTTGGCTTCGCTCGCCAGTTTCAGGTCCACCAGCGCCTCGCCGAGTCGCATCCGCTTGGCCTTGCCGTGCTCCAGCGCCTGGTTCACGTCAGCCGTCTTGACGATCCCAAGGTCCACCAGAATCTCACCAAGCTTCTTCTGCTGACGTGCCATGTCTACCTGCCTCTGCGAATCAAAAGGACATTACCACCCCCCCCAAACCCACCAGCCGACGACCTTTAACCCTAGCGCGCAATTCAACCCGGCCCCACCTCCTCCCGATTCCCTCACCCTCCGCGAGCATACCACACGACTTCCACCCCAACACCCCCCGTTAACGACTGCCTTTATCCACCCTTTCGGCCGATCCCGATTCCTCTTCCGATTCCCACCCCACGGTCCTGACCCCGTGCAAACTGTCGATACTTCGTCGGCGTCATCTTCTCCATCTGCCTGAACATGATCCCGAACCGCGTCGCACCGCCGAATCCACTCCGCTCAGCCACCACCGGAATCGGCAACTCCGTTTCCGCCAAAAGTTGCTTCGCTTTCGCCAGCCGCACGCGCCTGATCTCCGCCCCGATCCCCCGTCCCAATGCCACCTTGAATCGACGTTCCAGCGACCGTCGCGACACCGCCACCTCCCTCAGCACCCCCTCCACATCCAACGAACCTGTCCCTTTCGCCCGGATGAACGCCACCGCAGTCGCTACATCCTCATCCTCCAGCGCCAGTACGTCCGTACTCTGTCGCGTCACCACCCCCCCCGTCAACGGCACGTTCACCCGCAACACCTCCTCACGCTCGCTCCCCTCTACCGCTTCCCCTGATTCCGCATCTGCATCCTCCGCCTCATCCTCGTTCCGCTGTTTCCGTGGGCCCGCTCTGCCCCGGCTGCGCAACAGGTCATCCAGCAACCGAGCCGCCTCAAACCCCACCCGCACCGCCGGCACCGGCACACTCGACAAACTCGGCTGAACCAATGCGTTGATCAACTCATCATCGTCCACCCCCAGCACGGCCACGTCCTCCGGCACGCGGATCCCCTCCGCCTTCAGCGTCGCGATCAACTGGTGAGCCCGCTCGTCGTTACTCACCAGGATCGCCACCGGTTTCACCAGCCCCCGTACCCACTCCGCCCCGTCACTCGCGTCGTTGTCGCACACATTACACACCTTCCCCCACCGCTCCACCGCCCCCGAAAACGCCAGCATCCTCTCCCGACCGAAATCCAAACCCAACCGCCCAAAGTACCCAAATCTCACAAACCCCTTCGACCTGAAGTACTCCGCAGCCGTTCTCCCGATCGCCACATCATCCGGCACCACCGTCGGCAACTTCAGCCCCCCCACCCAGTTCGCCACGTTCACAACCTTCAGACCCC
>JBBRUM010000451.1:0-3232 GCA_038247815.1 Tepidisphaerales bacterium
CCCTCTACGTCAACGACCGTCTAAGCAAGTTCGGCTCGAAGGGAAAGAGCTTCTTCAAGAAATAGGTCCAAATCACGGGGTATACTTTCTCCAATGACCCCCGAGAAACTCCGCGAGCACCTCGACCGCGAGCCGTTTGTTGCCCTCCGGCTACACCTCGCGTCGGGAACGGACATTGAAGTCCTTCGCCCGTCAATGGCCCAGACGCTCCGCCACGCCCTGATGGTTTTTAAACCCAACCCCGCCAAGTCCGCCGTGATGGACTATTCCGAAATCAACTATCGCCTCATCGAGCGCATCGAGACCCTGTCGAACACCGCACCCGCCTGACTCAATTTCTAAACCAAGGTACAATCCCCCGTTTGACCCCCGAGAACGTCGCCCGACACCCCACCCGAGAACCCTTCGTCCCCTTCCACCTCCACCTTTCCAGCGGCAAGGTTCTCTCCGTCTCTACAGCCGGAATGGTTCACGCCTTTCGTCACACCCTCATGGTCTTTAAACCGCTTTGCGCCAAGTCTCCCCGCGAAGGCTAGTCCGAAATCCAGTACCGCCACATCGAACGCATCGAACAGCTCATCCTCTCGCGTGCCGCATAGATTCTCACCCCCCCTTTTCTTCCCCCTCTCTGCCCCTCGCGCCACCCCCCTCCCTACACCAACCCCGCCTTCCTCCAGAACAAACTCATCGCGCCCAACTCCCTCTCCCCCACCTCGTACCTCAGGTATTCCGTCATGTACCGCCGCGCCACCTCAGCCGGCCAATGGTGCACCCCCGCATACCTCGCCACAATCCCCTCCACTCCCGCCATTCCACGCTCCCGCGCCCGGCGCAACACCTGCGACACCGCCCCACCGTCATACCCCGGCCTAGCCGTCCACACCGCAAAAACAAACGGCAACCCCGTCAGCCGTTTCCACTCGTCCCCCAAATCCGTCTCGACACCGAACCGATGGGCAGATCCCGGCGTATCGGTAATCACCTTGTCGCCAATCAGCAGCACCGCATCCCCTTCCCGCACGGCGGCCTCCCTCCACCGCCCGCCCGGAAGCTGTACCGTTTCCGGCGACACCCCATATACCTCCCGCAGCACCACCCGCGCCAGTTGAACTGAAGTGTGCGAGTCCGTGTCACACCACAGCCGCTTCGTTTCCGCCAGCGGCCCACCGGCGAACAGTCTCACCGTCAGCGTCGGCCCGTCGCACCCGATCCCGCCCACGGGCAAGACCTTCCCCCCCGCGGCCACCACGCCTGGCACGTCGGCCACGGGAAGGAGCGCGACGTCAAAGTCCCCGGCCATCAACCCGCCCAGGAGTCGCGAGGGAACGTCGAGAAACAGTTCGACTTCGGCTTCCAGCCCTTCGATCAGCGGCTTGGCGTTGAGGTACGACACCGACGCGACGCGGGGGCGGTTCATCGTGAATCCTAGTCCGACTGCGCCCGTTGACCCTACACTCCCACCCCATGGCCAAGATTGTCACCCGCTTCGCCCCGTCTCCCACCGGTTACCTGCACGTCGGCGGCGCCCGCACGGCGCTGTTCAACTGGCTTTTGGCGCGTGCCACCGGAGGCACATACCTACTTCGCATCGAAGACACCGACCTCGCCCGCTCGACGGACGACGCGGTGCGGCAGCTCGTGGATGATCTGACCTGGCTGGGCCTCGGCTGGGACAACCCCGAGCTGGTCTATCAGTCCAAGCGCCTCGACCTGTACAACCGCCTGATCGAGGACCTCCTCTCCCGCAACCTCGCCTACCACGCTTGGGAGACCATCGACGAGCTCGACGCCATGCGCAAGCTTGCCGAGAAAGCCAAGCGACCCTTCATCTATCGCCGCCGGCAGTACTCCCCCGACGAACTCAAAAAATTCGCCGACGAGGGCCGCAAGTCCATCATCCGATTTGTCATGCCCGTCAAGGAGTACCGCTTCAAGGACGAAGTGCTCGGAAAGGAGATCGTCCAGCCGGCGCAGGAGTCGCAGGACTTCGTCATCCGTAAAACCGACGGCATGCCCACCTACCACTTTGGCGTCGTCGTCGACGACCACGACATGGCCGTCACCCACGTGCTCCGCGGCCTAGAGCACCTCAAGAACACCTTCAACCACATCGCCCTTCAGGATGCCCTCGGCTATCACCGTCCCCTTTATGCCCATCTGTCGGTGATGCTCAACCCGGAAACCGGCGAGAAGCTCTCCAAACGCGACCGCGACCGCCGCATTCGCAAGCGCACGCAGGAAATCATGCGCTCCACCAAGAAAACCCCCGCCGACATGGCCGCCCTCACCGGCTTGCCCGAGGACCGCCTCGCCCAGTGGCTGGCCACCGACACCGTCCAGCTCGACCTCACGGAGCAGCCGAAGGTCATGAAGGCCGCCGGCTTGAAGGAAGCCGACCTCCCCGAGATTATGATCCACGACTTCCGCCGCAACGGATACGCCCCCGAGGTGCTGCTCAACTTCCTCGCCCTCCAAGGCTGGTCCCCCGGTGGCGACCTCGAACACATGACCGTCGCCGACATGGTCTCCCGGTTCACCGTCGACCGCATCAACTCGTCCAACCCCAAGTTCAACCGCGAGAAACTCAAGAGCTTCTCCACCGACTTCTTTGCCAAAAGCGCCCCCGACGCCTTAGTAGCCGCCCTCCGCGACTATCTCTTCGTCAACCCCGAATCACCCCTAAACCGCGCAACCGACGACCAGCTCAAGTCGGTGCTCGCCATGAACGCCGGGTTCCACATCCTCCGCGAGATCGACGATAAATCCCGCTTCCTCTTCACACCCGACACCGACCTCGCCTGGAACCCCGAAGCCGTCGACAAAGTCCTCCTCAAAAACGATAAACAAGGCCTCCTCGCCCTCCAAGACCTCCGCCCCCTCCTCGCCAGTACCTCCTGGACCCCCGCCGACCTCGAACATGCCGTCAAAACCTACGCCGAACAAAAACAACTCGGCTTGGGTAAAGTCGCCCAACCCCTCCGCGTCGCCGTCACCGGCGGAACCGTCTCCCCCCCCATCTTCGAATCCATCGTCTTCCTCGGCCAATCCCCCACCCTCACCCGCATCGACCGCTGACTGGCTGCGCTCGCCAAGTAACCCATCCCCCCCTCCGCCCGAGCATGGCGAAGCTCCGTCGCCACGGGTGAAACCAGTGGGAAGCTTGCGCCAAGGAGCTCCCCCAATGAGCCCCCCCCGTCCCCTTTCCCACGCCCACTTCACCCCTCACCCCTCA
>JBBRUM010000452.1:0-3223 GCA_038247815.1 Tepidisphaerales bacterium
CCCCAACTCCCCCCGTTCTCGCCGATCCACTTTTTTCTTGACATCCCCGACCAAATACCTAACATACGCCTATCCGACACCCCAAACCTCTTCTTCCCTGCGCTCACCTTTCACATCCGTTCCCCCCCCAACCGCGATCGTGCAAACCCGTCAACCTCCCTCCAACACTCCAAAACCACCCCCATGCAAAACTTATTCACCTCCGACACCTTCAACCCCCTGCCCCGCAACCACTTAACCCCTCCCACCTCCCCTGAACTCCCTCCAACTCAACCCATCAAAATGTAACAAAAAGTACCACATTTCAATTTCACTTTTCTCCACTAACTTGCACACCCCGCCCCCCACTCTGCCGCTCGGCCCCTATACCTCTTTGTCCCCCTCCTTCCCCCCGTATATCCTCAACCCCCCTCTAGCCCTCCGCTTACCCACAACCCAGCAAAAACCTCCCCCCATGTCCCTCACCTACGAATCCTCCGGCGTCGACTACACACCCCTCGACGCTTTCAAACGCGCCTGCCAAGCCGAAGCCGCGACCACCACCTCACACCTGGCCTCACACAAACTCGCCGAAGCCTCCGGCGTTCGCGGTGAATCGGCTTACCTCATCGAGTCCGACACAGAATTCCTCGCCCACGTCGAAGAAGGCCTCGGAACCAAAAACCTCGTCGCCGACGCCGTCCAAGCCGCCACCGGAGCCTGCCACTACCGCGCCATCGGAATCGACACCGTCGCCACCATCGTCAACGACCTCGTCACCACCGGCGCACGACCCGTCGCCGTCGCCATGCACGCAGCCGTCGGCTCGACAGACTGGTTCAAAGACACCCACCGCGCCGCCCAGCTCGCCCAAGGCTTCGCCCACGGCTGCCACCTCGCCGAAGCCGTCTGGTCCGGCGGCGAAACCCCCGCCCTCAAAGACATCGTCAACCCCGAAACCATCGTCCTCGCCGGCTCGGCCCTCGGTCGCCTCGCCCCCAAGTCCCTCCGCGTCCGCGGCGACCTCCGCACCGGCGACGCCATCGTCCTGCTCTCCTCCTCCGGCGTGCAAACCAACGGCCTGACCCTCTGCCGAGCCCTCGCCGCCAAACTCCCCGCCGGCTACCAAACCAAGCTCCCCTCCGGTCAAACCTACGGCCAAGCCCTCCTCTCCCCCTCCACCATCTACTGCCGCTTCGTCGCCGCACTCCAAGACGCCGGCATCCAGCCGCGCTACCTCGCCCACATCACCGGCCACGGCTGGCGAAAAATCATGCGCCTCCCCGAACCCTTCATCTACACCCTCACCCAACCCTTCGCCCCCGGCGTCACCCTCGAAACCGCAGCCGGCGGAATCTTCGACTTCATCATCAAAAATGGCCCCGTCTCCATCGAAGAAGCCTTCGCAACCTTCAACATGGGCGCCGGCTTCGCCGCCTACATCGCCCCCACCGACGTCCCCGCCACACTCGCCGCCGCCCAAGCCTCCGGCTACACCGCCTGGCTCGCCGGCCACGTCTCCAAGGACGCCCTGCGAAAATCCGTCAAAATCCCCCCCCTCAACCTGGAATTCGACGGCTCAACCCTCCAAGTACGATAATTTTCCCCCCTCACCATCCCCCGGGCCTGTTCAAACCCGCCCGAAATATCGTACCCTTATCGTCGTCTTATCCTCCGATGCCCGTCCCTGAACTCTACATCTTCTCCTCCGAAGGCCCGATCCACGTCATCGAGCTGCGACTTCCACTCCAAATGGACGTCCTGATGTTCGACGACCTCAACTCCGCCCTGATCTCCCACATCATGTCCAACAAGGGCGATTACCTCATCGACCTCTCCAGAACCGACTACGTCGGCTCGGCCGTACTCGGTCTGCTCGTCAACCTCCGCCAAAAAATCCGCGCAGCCGGCGGCAAGCTCGTCCTCTGCCAGCTCTCCCCCCGCATCCTCGAAATCTTCCGCGTCGGCTCGCTGCAACAGCTTTTCACCCTCGCCTCCACCCGCGCCGCCGCCGTCGCCGCCCTCGCCAAATAATCCTGCCGGCGGAGTTCCCCGCCATTCAAGTCGAAATCCCTCACTCCCCAACCCCATCTCCACTCCGGGTCGTCGCCGCCGTCGCCCCCTCCACAACCGCCCCCACCGACAGCTTCTCCTCCCCCCTCACCAGCACCAGCCGCATCCCCCCACGCTCATTCACCATCCGCGGCGACCCCGGCAGCTCCACCTCCCCCTCCTTCGACTCCCACGGCCCCAAATACACCCCTCGCATCACCTCAATCGCCTCCCCCTCCACCCACAACGTCACATCCAGCCGCCCGCCCCTATTTCCCGCTTTGTCCCCCGCGCGGTGCACGACCACCACATACCGCCCCTTCTCCCCCTCCCTCAGCAGCACCCGCACCCCCACCGCCCCCACTCCGTCCAATCTTGCAGCCACCGGATACGCCAACGCCGCCGCCCCCAGCCGGCCTTCCCCGTTCGCACATCCCACCAACAACACACCCAATATCAAAATCCCAATCGCCCGCATCGCCCTCTCTCCTTTGCCTACCCCACTGCTCGCGTTGTCGGTCCACCTCGCGCCTGATCAAGGAGCGACTCCAACTTTGCCGCCTCGACCGCTGGCAGCGTCCCGAGCTCCTCGTTCTCCTTCTTGGCTGCTTCAAGGTACGGCAGCCCCTCCGCCAGTCGCCCCTGCTCGACAAAAAACTGCCCCATCATGATGTTGCTCATCATCATCGGCCCGCGCACCCCCCGCGGCACTTTCGATGACAACTCCAGCGCCTTCCGCACCGACCGAATTCCCTCCTCCCGCTCGCCCAACTTCAGCAGCGCCACCGCCCGAAAGTCCCACGCCACCGAGTAGTCCTCCCGAGTCGCCACCGCCCGGTCGTAGTACACCATCGCCCGTTTGTAATCCGCCCGACCCGCCGCCCCGCCCCCGGCACGGTCAGCTTTGTAAAGATACATTCCCCCAATGTTCGTCATCGTCGCAAACGACCTCGGATTCACCTTTAACGCCTGGGCGTACAACGCATCCGAATCCCGCCAAGTCCCCATCTGCTTCGCCGACCTCACCACGCAAAACGCCAGCACCACCCCCACCGCAACGCCCACTGCCACTTTCCCTCGCGCCCCCACCCGCCCCGCCCCCCACCCCACCAGCATCGCCACCCCCGCCATCGACGCGTAAACGTTGTGGTCCGAAACCGTCGAGAAATACTGGAACAAAAACGGCGTCATC
>JBBRUM010000453.1:0-3216 GCA_038247815.1 Tepidisphaerales bacterium
AGCGCCGCGGCTGAGTTTTGGTTGAAGGATGGGCGCGTGACCGGCTGGGTGGCGGCGGTGGCGGCGTCCTTCGCCAGCGCGTCCTCGCGGTGTTTGACGATCGAGGCGAACATCTCGCCCCCCGCCAGCAGCGACTCCAAGCTCGTCCACGCCTCGGCGGGCGTTCCGCCCCAGTTCGACGAGATCAAGCCCACCGGCGTCTTCCGCGCGATCCACACGTCACGCCCGAAGAAGTACCCCACGGCCGAAAACCCGCCCACCGTCTCCGGCGAACACACCACCCACTTCCCCTCGACATCATCCACCGGCCCGGCTGACACGCGCTTTTTCACCTGAAACAATCGCAGCAGTGGGAAGTTCGTGGCCTTGATCTCCTCGGCTGCGTTCTTGGAGTTGTTCACCGACCACTCCATGTTCGACTGCCCCCCGCACAGCCACACCTCGCCGACCAGCACGTTGTTCAGCACGATCTGGTTGTTTCCCTTGACAGTCACGGTGGAAGGCGCGGTGGGCACCTCGCGGAGGTCGAGGTCTATCCGCCAGCGGCCGTCCGGCCCGGCGACAGTCTTCCCCGTTGCGAGGTGGACGCCGGCGCCAGGAGCGGGGTCGCCCGTGCGCACCTCCACCGCCACCGCCTCGCCCGCATCCGCCCTGCCATAGACCGCCGTCTTCCCCGACCGTTGCAGCACCATGTTCTCCCCGAACACCGCCGGCAACTTAACCTCCGCCCAACCCGCCGAGGGAACCGCCGCAAGCAACACCGCCGCCATCAGCCTCGTCGTCGTCTTCATTTTATTACCTACTCCTACGCGTCCAACGCGTTGACCATGTTTTCCGTCAGCGGAAACTTCCTCGGTTTGTTCTGAAAAAACGCCTCGGTGTCGTCGATCAGCCAGGACAGAATCCGCTGCACGGATTCCATCACACCCCCGCCCCGGTGCGGCGTGAGGTAGGCGTTGGGCATCGTCCGCAGCACGTGCCCGGCTGGCAGCGGCTCGACGTCGAACACGTCCACCGCCGCGAGAATATCCCCCCTCCCCAGCCGCTGAATTAGCGCCTCGGTGTCCACCAGCGACGCCCGGCAGACATTGACGAACAAGCTCCCCGACCGCATCGCGGCAAACTGCTCCGCCCCCACCAGCCTCTTGGTCCCGTCGTTGGACGCCGCGCAAAGCACCACCGCGTCGTTCCGCTCGAAGAGCTCCGTCAGCCCCAGCCGAACCGCCCCGAACCCCCGCAGCACGTCGTCGGACACGAACGGGTCGTACACACTCAGCGGACACCGAAACGGCCCGAGCAACTCGCCCAGCCGCCGCCCGATCTGCCCGAACCCCACGATCCCCACCGGCCTGCCCGTCAGCTGCCGCTCCGAAACATCAATGTCATCCGGAAACGCGTGCACCCACTTCTCGCTGCCGGCCCGCATCGCCGCGTGGTGATCCCCCGTTCGCCGCAGCAGCGACAAAATCAGCGCCAGCGCCAACTCCGATACCGCCGGCGACCAACCCCACCTCCCGTGCGAAATGGGCAAACCCCTCCGAAACGCCACCCTCCCAGCCGATTGCGAGACATCCAACATCGCCGCAAACTTCAGATTCACCGCCAAATCCAACTGCTCGTCCAGCAACTTCGGCCAACTCCACATCAGCACCGAATCGCACCACGGCAAATCCGCCGCGATCTCCCCCGGCGCGTTCCACGACCTCAGCCGCACCTCGCCGAGCGTGCCCAGCCGCGCAAACAAGTGCGACAGCTCCGGCTGAACGAAGAACCCCGGCGGCAAATTCACCAATATCTTCGGCATGGCGATCCTTCTGTCCCCTAACCCAAGTCCACCCACTTCCCACCCTTCTCACTGCTCTTGACGACCCCCAGCACCACCGACAACGACCGCACCGCATCTTCCACCGTCGCCGCCGGGTCGACCACCTTCCCAGCCTGGATGCTCCGCACGAACCCCGTCGCCACCTCGCCATACACCGACACCTTCGCGCCGACTTCCTCCACCCTCGGCTCGCCCCCCTCCTTCCACCAGTCCTCGCTCGTCTTACCATCGCCCCATGTAAGCGTCCCCTCGTTATCCGACCGAACCTCCGCCGTCATCCTCTCGCACACCACGGTCACCCGGTTCGCCCACACTTTCGGCACGGCCGCGTTGCTCGCGCACATCGACGCCATCGCCCCACCCTCAAAGGCGACCACCGCCGCGTGCGTGTCTTCCACCGTGTATCCCGGCTGGTCACGTTTCGTCAGGTTCGCCATCAGCCCCGACACCCCCACCGGCTTGCCCCCGCCCGCCCCAAGTCGGGCAAACCAGCACGCCAAGTCGTACGTGTGAATCGCCTGCTCCACCACCTGCCCGCCGGACTTGGCAAGGTCCCGCCACCACGCCCCGTGCAGCGCGTTGCAGAACCACCGTCCCTGCACGAGTGTCACCTTTCCCGCCTCGCCACTGGCAATCGCCTCGCCCACCCGTCGCACCATCGCCCCGTACCGCATGTGGTGCCCGACCACCGCAACCCCGCCGCCCTTCTCGATCGCCGCCGCCATCGACTTCGCGTCCTTAAGTGTCAACGCGACCGGCTTCTCCAGCAGGAGATGGCACCCCTTCTTCGCAGCCGCTTGCGTCTGACCGTCGTGTGCAAAGGGGGGAATCGCCACCACCACCGCCGTCGGCTTGGCCCGGCGAAGCATCACGGAGAAATCCGTAAACCCCTCCGCGGCCGTCGCGGGCTCTCCCAGCGCCGTAATCATCCCCCCCGCCTTTTCCAGCGAAGTCCCGCACACCCCCACCAGCGTCACCGCTGGATGCTTCAGCAGATTCCCCGCGTGCATCCTCCCCATCCCGCCCGTCCCCAGCACTGCCAGTCGAATGTCTCCCATGGTCCCCCCACACTATCCGAACCCCTCCCGCCCCCACAATCCCCGCCGGGCAATCTCAGCAACCGCACTGATCACCCAAACAAATCACTACGAACAACACGCCAATCCCCTCTCTTCCGTGCCGCCCAACGAATGTCCGCGGCCACGGCTTTCCCACCACTGCCTACTCCTTACGCCCATCCCAGCCGCGCTGCCACCTCCACCGCAGCCGCGTTGTCCTCCACCTGTGCCACATCCTTGCATCCCGGAATCACCGCCGTCACCGCCGGGTTCTTGAGGCACCACGCCAACGCCCATCGCGCCATCGGCACCCCGGCCGGCACTTCGGTCCGC
>JBBRUM010000454.1:0-3215 GCA_038247815.1 Tepidisphaerales bacterium
AGACCGGTTCGAATTTGCAACGGACGAGCGGGAAAGTGGCCACGCAATGGCACGGGAGAGCACGGACGGACAATGCGGGCTCCGGTGTCCCCACAGGCGGAGGCCATCGCGGGGACGGGCGTTGGATCGATTGTGTCAGCAAATTTTGAAATATATTTTTCGTTTCCGCCCTCCATCCTTGCCGGTCCGAGCAATTTTTTCCCCCCAGGAGCGGCGCTGCAAACGCCCCTTTGAACTCCCCGCTACGACATGATCCGTGTTAAACCGCGACAGGCAAAGGCGTGCTCCAGACCCGCCGGCCCAGCCGCCGTCCACCCCGCCACACTCGAGGGCGCGTCAACGCCCAGGCTTGGCCCTCCCGTGGTGAAAGCCTTTACATCCCACGCTGCCCAGCGCATCGTATATGGCCGTCGTTTCACTCTCGGAGTGCTCGCGTCATGGCCAATGCAAAAACAAGGTCCGGAAAGTCCGTTACTTCAGGCAAGCTATCCCCCATTTTCGCCAAACGCCTCGCCGGGATCACCAAGGCGTACGACAAGCTCATCTCACGCAAGAATCCGGTGGACGCGCGCTGGAACTCGGGCGTCTTCAAACGGTACACCCACCCGATCCTCACCGCCGACCATGCCCCACTCACCTGGAGGTACGACTTCGACCCCGCCCGCAACCCCTACCTGATGGAACGCCTTGGGGTCAACGGCGTCTTCAACACCGGGGCGATCGAGCACGACGGCCGCATTTTCCTCATGACACGGATGGAGGGCTACGACCGCAAGTCGTTTTTCGCGCTGGCCAGCTCGAAGAACGGGATCACCGGCTGGACCTGGCACCCCACGCCGATCGAAATGCCGCAAACGGCTGACCCCGACACCAACGTGTATGACATGCGCATCACCCGCCATGAAGACGGCAATTTTTACGGCGTCTTCTGCTCCGAGCGGAAGGACACCTCCAGCCCCGATCTCTCCGCCGCCACCGCTCAGGGCGGAATTGCCCGGTCCACCGACCTGATCCATTGGACCCGCCTCGCCGACATCAAGACCCCCTCACCCCAGCAGCGCAACGTCGTGCTCCACCCAGAGTTTATCGGCGGCAAGTACGCCTTTTACACCCGGCCGCAGGACGGGTTTATCAACACCGGGTCCGGCGGGGGAATCGGCTATGGGCTGTCGGACTCGATCGAGGACGCGACGCTCGACCACGAGAAGATCATCAATGCCCGCGCCTATCACACCATCACCGAAGCCAAGAACGGCGCTGGTGCCCCGCCCATCAAGACCAATAAGGGGTGGCTGCACATCGCCCACGGCGTTCGCAACTGCGCAGCCGGTCTCCGTTACGTGCTTTACGCCTTCGTCTGCGACCTCGCCGACCCCTCCCGCGCCATCGCCACCCCCGGCGGCTATTTCTTGGCCCCCTTCGAAGACGAGCGCATCGGCGACGTCTCCAACGTCGTCTTCTGCAACGGCGTCGTCGCCCGAGACGACGGCACCGTCCTGATCTACTACGGCGCGTCAGACACCCGCATTAACCTCGCCACCAGCACCGTCGATCGCCTCCTCGACTACTGCTTCAACACCCCGCCCGACCCCCTGACCTCCCCCGCCTGCGTCGAACAACGCACCCAACTCGCCCTCCGCAACCAGCTCTTGCTTGCTTCGGCCAGGGGCAAGCCGTTAAAGAAAGTGCGCTGACGTTACTTACGTTTGTCGAACGACATCTCGATCATCCGTCCCAACAGCGGCCAGCGTAGCCGCTCGGGCAGCGCCGCCTCACAGAAAGCCGTGCCCACTCTCCCCTGGCACTCCGCCCGGTAGACCATTCGCATGTAAAACGGCGAGGCGTCGACCACCTTCGGCTGACTGAGTTTGATCACGCCCAAGTCCAACTCCCCCGGATACCCCGCGAACCCGCCCATCACGCCCGACCTTCGGTCGAACGCCCCGAGCACGGCTTCGGCCTTCGGCGACACGTCCTTTACCCCGCCCCCGGGCGTCACCCGAAGCACATGCACCTCAGCCGGCAATCCGCCGTCCCTCGGCACGGCGTAATGAAACGTGTAACACGCATCGTCGAACAACGCCCGCCCCCAGATCCACCTCTTGAGTCCCGGCCCGAGTGGCCCCGTTCCGTAGTTGTGGTCGTGATACCCCCGCCCCTTGAGTCGCCACTCCCGATCCCCCGGCCCGCCCTGGAGCTTCACCACGGCTTCAAACGTCCCGTGCGGCGCAGCCAGCACCCAATGATGCTCCGCGCCCGTCATCTCCCGCGACAAAAATCGCCGCTCCTCCGCGGCGTGCACACTGACCGCCGACACCCGCCAATCCACCGACAACCTCTGTCCCACCAGCGTCTGCGGCCCGCGCCCGGTCAACTTCCACGGCGTCCCCTGCATCTGCAACCGGTATTCCCCGTCCTCCCTGACCAGCGAGTTCGTCCCCATCTCCACCCGCACCCCGTCGGCTGCGGCAACCAGCGTCCCCGCCGGATACTGCGTCATAAACTGCGCCGCGATCTTCCCCTTGTCATAGATCACAAAATACGCACAGGGGAAGTCCCGCGCCACAGCCGGCGCATGCTTTGTCGGATTCCGCAAGTACCGAAAGTGCCTACGCAGATACCCAGGATGAAACACAAACCCGTCCAGAATGATCCCCACGATCTGTACTTCACCCCCTCCATCCTCCCCATCAAAGTACCACCACTCGTACCCCCCCGGCGCACCCACCCCATGCCACCCATCCGCATCCGTCGCCCCCGCGATCAAGCTGTGTGTGGGCATGTTGACTCAGTCCTTCGGCGGCTGGGCTCGGTCCAGATACCGATCCAACGACGACAACATCGTTTTAAGTTCGCGGTTCACCACGCGCCAGACCACATTGGCGTCGATGTCGTAATACACATGCACCAAGATGTGCCGCATCCCGACAATCTTCCGCCACGGTAATTCTTCGCAATTTGTCCGCCCCTCCTCCGTCACCTTCGACGCGGCTTCTCCGATGTCCTGCGAACAAGGAACCAAGCCCCTCAGCAGCAAGGTGTCCGAGTCCAAATCCTCGCGTACACGACCCCGTGCGTATCCGAGCGCGTCGCGCGCGCCATCGCGCGTGTGCAGCATTCGCACTCGGTTCTCCAAGACGTCGTCCTTACCCTTATGCGGCATACAGCACGGTTGCCTTCATAATCACGTCGTCCCTGAAGTACCTCGACAGAAA
>JBBRUM010000455.1:0-3213 GCA_038247815.1 Tepidisphaerales bacterium
CCTTTCCCGCCCCGCCCACGACCTAACACCCATAAACCGTTTACTAGTAAACACTTATATCGAACGTCAAGATCCTATTACCTTCTCAACTCGCGATTGACACCCCCCTTCGCCCGGCGGTATAGTGCCTCAGCGTCGTCCGAGACAATTCGCCCCGTTCAGCTACCCTCGGCTTGCCCGTCCTGCCCGATTTTGGACCCCCTGCCGACGCACCCAACGAATCAGCGGCTTCTTTCAAGCCGTGGCGTGCTTCCAGAGGCGGTAAGGAGCCACCCCTCTGGAAGCTCTTTTTTATACCACCCCTTCCTCATCCCCCTTCCACCACCCAGCTCTCACCGCCCCCCGCCACGGACATCCCCACTCCCCCTCTCCCTACTCACTTTTTAACTCTGTCAGTCACTATTCCTCAGTGCCTTCGTCCCTCTCCTCCCCCCTAGACTTCTCTACCCATGTCCTCCTCCTCCCCCGCCCCCTCTCGCGGCATCTTCCGAGCAACAGTCTTCGAAAACCGGCCCCTTTGCCGCGAACATTCCCTCCTCCGCATCCATTTTCCCTTCTTCCCCCCCACCCGCCCAGGAAACTTCCTCCAAGTCCTCTGCCGCAACCCCGATCTCGACCTCTCCGACCACGAACTCGCTTGGCCTGAGGGTAGCTTCCCCACCCCCACCCTCCCCGACACGCTCACCCGCACCCCCCTCCTCCGCCGCCCCTTCTCCATCGCGTCCCGCCACGACCAGCCAGACTCCTCGACCATCCTCGAACTCATCCAGCGCGTCGTCGGCCCCGGCACGTCGTACCTCGACTCCCTCCGCCCCTCCGACCCTCTCGACATCCTCGGCCCGCTTGGCAATGCGTTCCCGACCCCCGACCCAGACCAATCCGTCCTGCTCATCGGCGGCGGCGTCGGGATCCCGCCGATGATTTACCTCGCCCAGTCCCTCTCCCGCCCGAAGGTCATCGCCTTCTGCGGCGCCCAGACCAAGGACCTCCTCTCGCTGACGATCACGAGCGACGCCCCGCCCCCTAAATCCCCCGCTTCCGTCGACCCCCTCTACAACCTCGGCGAGTTCTCCCGGTACGGCGTCCCAGCCGTCATCTCCACCGACGACGGAACTTACGGCTACAAAGGCTACATCACCCAAGCCCTCGAAACCTACTTGGGCACCTACTTCCCCGACACCTGGTCCCTCGGAAGCCGCCGCCCCATCCTTTTCACCTGCGGCCCTGAGATCATGATGAAACGCGTCGCCGAAATCGCCCTCCAACGCGGCCTACCCTGCCACGCCGCCGTCGAACGCCCCATGGCCTGCGGAATGGGCACCTGCCAATCCTGCATCATCAAACTCAAAACCCCCGATAACTCCCCCTCCCCCTTCCGCTACGCCCTGGCCTGCACCGAAGGCCCCATCTTCAACACCACCTCCCTGCTTTGGTAGGCACTGCAACCACCCCCTCCTTCCCTCAGCCTTCAGTTGTTAGTCTCCAGCCTTCCCCCCTCACTTCCTCTCCATCCACTTCACCTCCCCCCCCACCACTGTCGCCACCACCTTCCCCCTCACCTCCCAGCCGGCGAATGGGCAATTCCTGCTCCGCGAATGAAACTTCCCCGGCTCGATCGTCCACAGCCTTTTCGGGTCGATCACCGTCACGTCCGCCGGCGCGCCCTCACGCAGCGTGCCCATCCCCGTCTCCTCCTTCCGAATGATCCGCGACGGCGCAATGGTCATCAGCTCCACCAGCTTCAGCCAGCCAAGATACCCCGGCTCGACCAGCGCCTTGGCGTACAGCGGCAACGCGCACTCCAACCCCACAATCCCAAACGGCGCGGCCGGGAACTCCAACTCTTTCTCCTCCGCCCGGTGCGGCGCATGGTCCGTCGCCAGAATGTCGATCGTCCCGTCCAGTACACCGGCGATGCAGGCATCCACATCTGCCTTCGTCCGCAGGGGCGGGTTCATTTTGAAGTTCGTGTCGTAGCCTCGGCAGGCTTCGTCGGTCAGCAGCAGGTGGTGAGGCGCGACCTCGGTTGTCACCGGCTGACCGTCGCGCTTCGCCCGCCGCACAAGCTCCACCGACCACGCCGTCGATATGTGCTGCACGTGATACCGGCAGCCGATCGTCCGGTTCAGCAGCACATCGCGGGCGATCATCAGCTGCTCGGCTTCGGCGGGGATCCCGCCCAGCCCGAGCTCCGTACTCACCAGCCCCGCGTGCATGCTCCCACCGGTGAGCGAGTGCTCCTCGCAGTGCTGCATGATCAGCGCATCGAACATCCGCGAGTACTGCAGCGCCTTCCGCATGACCGACGCATCGGCGACGCCCACGCCGTCGTCGCTCAGCGCCACCGCCCCGCGCTCAAGCATCGACCCGATCTCTGCCAGCTCCCGGCCCTCCCGCCCCTTGGTGATCGCCCCCACCGGCAACACCCGCGCCAGCCCGACCCGCTCGCTCTCCCGCAGGATGAACTCGATCTGCGCCTCGTTGTCCAGCGCCGGCTTGGTGTTGGGCATGCAGCAAACAGTCGTAAACCCCCCCGCCACAGCCGCCATTGCCCCACTGGCGATGGTCTCCTCCTCCTCGTCGCCCGGCTCGCGAAAATGCACATGGATGTCCAGCAGTCCCGGCGTGACGTAGCACCCCGTCGCATCGATTACCCGATCCGCACTCGCCCTTCGCTGCCCCACCGCCACGATCTTACCCTCGCGGATCAAGACGTCGGCTTTGGCTTCCATCTTCTGCCAAGGGTCTAGAACCGTTCCATTTTGAATCAAAAGCGAAGGTGCCATCCCCCGATTCTCCGCACCCCCGCCAACAAATCAAACCACCCACTCCGCAAGCCCCAAAACCGTTGCCCGGACTTGCCCAGACGAACACCGGACAAAACAATCGAACGGTGCGCCCGCCACCCCCCATCCGCCACCGGCGACCC
Source organism: Tepidisphaerales bacterium (assembly GCA_038247815.1). GTDB lineage: Bacteria > Planctomycetota > Phycisphaerae > Tepidisphaerales > Tepidisphaeraceae > JBBRUM01. Next base: position 2,930 of record JBBRUM010000455.1, read on the forward strand.
GCCATCGGCCATCCGACGACGACGTCGCGGCAACAGACGTCGTACCCCCCCACTCCCTCTTCGTCCGTTTCCCGCCCGAACCAGTCCGATCCATCCCCACCTTCTCTGACCGTGCTGTTCCGTGCTAACTCTTCTTCGCTTACGCCATCCCGAGCACTTTCTTCAGCGCTTCCGTGCTCGCTTTCAGTCGTTCGGGCATGGACAGCGCCGTTTCCGTGCCAGCCTCAGCCGCCTGTTCAAGGTAAACGGGGCCGGTGAAGGCCATGGCTTTGAGTTGTTTCACC
>JBBRUM010000456.1:0-3196 GCA_038247815.1 Tepidisphaerales bacterium
CGGGTTCGCCCCGGCCGGGAGCCGGTTCGACGTCGCCGCCGGTTTGGCCCTGGCGGAGATGGGCCCATAAGCGGTTCACCGGGACAATGGAATTTGCTGCCCCGAGACATTGTGCGCGAACGTGCCCGCCGCCAGCGCCGCGCCCTCTGGGCGCGGGCGGGAGGGGCGTACGTCGCCGTCCTGGCGACAGTCTGCGCGGCGGCTTGGACCCATACCCGCCCCGGCCCTGGCTCGGCCCGCGCCCACGCCATTACCCTCGCCGAACGCAACGCCGTCACCCGGGCCGCCATCGATCACGTCCGTCGCCAGCTCGCCTCCGTCAGCGACATCCTCGACCACCGCCAGGGCCTCGCCGAACAGCCCGACTTCTCCGTCGTCCTCAAGCTCGTCTCGGCCTCGGTCGAACCCGACACGATCATCCGTCAGGTTTCCCTGCGAGGCGGCGGAACCGACACACTCCGTTCGGTCGCGGCTCCGGCCGGTTCGGAGCGCGAGCCCAAGCACTTCGTGCTCACCATCGCGGGAACGTCCCGCGGGGAAATCGGCGTCTCGCGGATGTCGGCGCGACTGAAGGAATCCGGCGCCTTCGACCACGTCGAAATCCGACGCACCGGGCGCGAAACCACCCCCGCCGCCGAGGGCGTCACCTTCGAGGTCGAGTGCGTCATGAGCGACGCCGTCGCCAGGGGCGCACTGCCCGCCCCCGCCACGCTTCGACTGAAAGGCGACACCCAATGAGCATTCCCCGCCCCTGGGACATCTGCGCAACCCTCCTCCTCGCCGCCCTCACCGCGGCCGCGTGGCGGGGCGTGCTCCAGCCGGCGCTGTCCCGATCCGCCGGCGAAATCGAGGCCGCCCGCGAGGTCGTCGCCCACCGCGCCGACTCCGCCGACCTCGCCCGACAACTCTCCGCCGCATAAAACGACTTGCGACTCACCCGCGCCGCGCTCTCCGTCTTCGACCAGCCCGGCTGGACAGATTCCGACCGCTCCCGCCGCATCGAACTCGTCTACACCGCGGCCAGAAACGCCGGCGTGCAGGTCGAGGGTGTCGAACCCTCCGACGCCGAACGCGTCGGCGGACGCCGCGTGCTGCCCATGCGTCTCTCGGGACGCGGCGAGTACGTCTCCATCCTCCGCGTCATCGCCGACATCCGCCGCAACCAGCCCGACGTCGTGATCCGAACCATGGACATCGTCTCCCTGCCCGGCGGCGACGGACAACTCTTCCTCACCGCAGAACTACTTTGGGTACCCCCCGCCGCCCAACCCGGCAAACCCGCAACCCCCGCCGAGGCGGCCGTCCCATGAACCCCCGAAGTTCAACATGACTTACACCACACAACAAAAACGCCTCGTCGCCGTCCTCGGCACGGCCGTCCTCGCCCTCGTTGTCGATCAGTTCGTCTTCAGGGGCACCTCTTCCAACACCGCTTTGCCCGCCGCGCAGACCACCCCCGCATCCCCTTCGGAAAACCCCGACAACCCAACGATTCCCGCCCCCGAGAACCCCGCAACCTCAGCAGCGGCCGCAGCGGCCGATACGTCTGCCCTTCGCGCCAAAAACAACCGATTCTGGGGCGCACGTGGAATCCACACCCGACTCGCCGAACTCGCCAAAGCTCGCGACTTTCCCGCCTCCGACAATTGGTCCGGCCGCGACCCGTTCAACATCGAACGCCCCGCCGACGCCATCCCATCGCCAACCACCCTCCCCACCGCCCCCCACCGCGACACCGCCCGCGACGAAGCCGAGGCCTTCGCCGGCCGACACCAACTCCGAGCCGTCATCGGCTCGGGACCGCGAGGCATGGGCCTCGTCTCCGACCGCATGATCCGCCTCGGCGAGGGACTCGACGGCTGGAAGCTGACAAACATCGCCAAATCATCGGCCACATTCGAAAAGGACGCTTTTCGGGTTCGATTCGCGTTATCGGACGCGCCCGCCACCACCCGCACACGCTAACCCGCGCCCCGAATGGCCGATCTAGATTGAGTTGAGGGACTGTTCTCGCGTCATCGATGGTCGGAACACGCGGGGCACCCGCGACGCAGTGAGTACGAGCGGGCGTGACGTTACGCCGGAAGTTTCGCAAATGAATCGCAAAGGTTTCAGCCTGATCGAGTTGGTCATCGTCGTCGTTATCATCGGAATTCTCGCCGCCATCACGATCCCGCGCCTCTCGCGCGGTGCACCCTTCGCGGGAGACTCCGCCCTCCAGGGCAACCTCAAGATCCTCCGCACCGCCATCGACCTCTACGCCACCGAGCACGGCGGAACCTTCCCCGCAACCTCCACCGTCGTCGCCCAACTTACCCAGTTCTCCGACGACGCAGGCAGCACCAGCGCCACCAAGACCGGCGCTTTCATCTACGGGCCTTACCTCCGGGCCATCCCGCAGCTCCCCGTCGGATCCAGAAAGGGCCAAAACGGCGTCGATGTCGCCGCAAACGCCGCTACCACAACCGTCGGCTGGATCTACGACCCCGCCACCGGAACCATCCGCGCCAACACCACCACCGAAGCCGACACCCGAGGCACCCTGTACGCCACGTACTAACCCCCGCCGTCGCCGCATCGATCCTCCCCTTCGGCGGGCCCGTCTCATGCGACGCGCCCGCCGATGGGTTTTTCATCCCGGGGAAACCATGAACCGCCCCGCCCCCTCAGCCTTTACCCTCGTCGAGCTGGTTCTCGTCGTCGCAATCGTCGGCGTCGTCGCCGCCCTCGCCACCCCCATCTCCTACACCGCCCTTCCCCTCGTCTCCGGCACGCGCGCCGTCTCCGAGGTCCTACTCTCCCCCGACAACAACCCCTTCGGCTCGCGCAACGCCTCCGGCTTCTACACCATCAACTGCGCCGGCGGCCCTCTACTCATCGAAGACTCCCGCATCGTCGGAACCCTCATCATCACCAACGCCCCCACCGTCACCGTCGCGGGCTTCGTCAACTGGTCCCCCGCCACCGCCAATCTCCCCGCCCTCCTCATCGCCGGAAACCTCTCCCTCCAACTCGACTCCACGCGAGTCCTTGACGAAGACCGTATCGGCACCTTCGTCTCCTCCGGCGGAACCGGCGAAATTAACCCACGCAAAAGCAACCCCCCCGGACAGTCCCCCCAAGGCGTCAATCTCAACCCCCCGGGAACCCCATACCCATACCCCTCCGGCTCGTCGGACAACAAGCTCAAAGACCA
>JBBRUM010000457.1:0-3195 GCA_038247815.1 Tepidisphaerales bacterium
CGGGGGTGCTGGGGTTGGGGGGGGGCGGGGCGGGGGTACGGATCAGTGGCACGCCTGCCGAGTCGGCGACGGCCGTAATGTCCGCCATCGTCGAGACGTGGGCCATCAGGATGTCCCCATTGACGACGGCGGCGCGCATGATGGCCTGGTTTTCCGGCGAATTGCGGTGGAGCGTGTCCCCTACCCACACTACCGAAAATGCGTCGGGGTGGAGTTCGCGGGTTTGGGCGGTGGTGTTCCAGCCGGAGAAGCGTTGGTCAAGGAGGGGGGCGGAGAAGGCGTTGTATCCGATGGCCATGCCGGGGCGGGTTTCGGGCATGAGCAGCGTGTCGGGGTGGGCGAGGCTGGCGGTGTTGAGCGCGGAGATGTCGTGGAGGTCGGCGACGTCGACGTAGAACAACTTTGCGCCCCAGCGGTCTTTGGCGTAGGCAATCTTCTCGGCGTACTGGGCGTTGTTCGGCGCGGCGGACTCGTTGTGGTGCCAGCCGGTGGGGGTTTGCTCGAGCTTGGAGTTGCGGATGGTGAACCCGAAGTTCAGCCCCGCGTTGCGCAGGATCCCGAAGAACTGATCGGCGACACCGTTGAAAGCGGAATTCGTGGTCGCGATCAAACGCGGGTCGCCCGCGTACCAGTACGGATTGGCGTTGCGAAACTGGTCGGTGCCCTCCATGTCCCAGAAGACGATGCCCTGAAGTTTCTCGCGCTGCGCGGCGGCGACGATCCCGTGGGCGGTTCGCATCGCCAGCGCCTGATACTGCGCCACGCCGGCTGGGGTGGACGTATCCACGCTAGCCAGTGGGTTATTGCCCCCGTGCGCCCAGAACGCGCCGATCGGGCGGCGGTCGTTCCAGTTGAGCCTAAAGGGGAGCTCCTGCCGGGTCTCCTCCACGAGGTCGGGGTTGGCGTCGTTAGTGGTAATCGTGACGGGGGCGAACCGCAGCGAAAACGCTGCCTGGTCCGTCTGCCCCGGGGCGATAATCACCGTCGGATCGTCCGTATGGTACGTGCTGCCGTCACCCCAGAGCTTCGCCGTGCCTACCCGCACGCGGTACGTCCCCTCGGTCTCCGAACCCGCAAACTGCTGAAAGTGGAAGGAGTGCGGCGTCCCGGGGCTGTCGTTGACCAGATACACCGCGTTGGCCCCGTCGTTCGTCCGTGACGCCTGCAGGCCGCCGCTAAGCCCGGACACCATCGGCGGACCCACGCTGGTCGTGTTCGGCGTGGAAAACGTCAGCGCGCTGGCGAGAAGGTTGTACCCGACGATTTTTCGGTTCCCCGTCGTGTTCTCCAGCGTGACGTTCCACGAAACCTCGTGGTCCGACTTGGCGAACTTCCACGACAGCTTCACCAGCGGTGTGTTTTGCACCAGCGTCTGCGTCGACGCATCCCAACTCTCGCTTGTCGGTGCCATCCACTCCGTCCGCTTGTCGTTGCCCGCGAGGTCCGTCGACACCACGATCAGCCACGCCTCCGTGCTGCCCGGTCGGTTGGCGTCGATGTACGTTACGCCGTTGTACGTCACGTTCGTAAACCGCCCCGTCGCCCCGATCGTCGCGCTAAACGTTGGCGCAACCGCCACCTGCTCCACCGTCGTCCCCTGTTGCAACGCCGAGGGATCCACAGGCGAAGCGGTCATCAAGCGGCGCTGTTCAAGCCACTCGAGCGTCGCAAACCTAACCTTGGTCGGTGTCAACATGATCGGGGAACTCCATACGGATGCTTGGCGAATCTCAGGCCCGGGTACCGCGGTCGCGGCGTCGGAAGTACAAACCGACCGGCCAAAGACCATCTCCAATATGGCTAGACAGAGGGCAAATATCACCCCTGACGATCGGGCAATCTGGGCAAGACGCACCGCCCCGCGACCCACAACACCGACACTCAACGACTTATCGGACGTGCGACCCTTGCACATCGCAAAACCTCCTCACCCGCCCAACATCCACACCGCCAGCAACACCACCCGCACGCTCCACAACACTACGCGCCAAACATTGCCACGAACCAGTTGCGCAATCACAGCGCCATCAAACCCCAGCGACAACCGCCCGTGCAACGGCACCTGCACAAAAAACGTCAGCCCCCACACCGCCCCCGCCAAACCCCACTGCAGCCCGTTCACCCACAAACCCATCCCCGCTGGCGGAGACCACAACAACCAGCAGGCCGTCGCAGCCTCCAGCAGCATCAGTGGCGCAACCACCCATGTCGTCCGTGACAAGTGCCGCCGGTGATACGCCGCAAACTCCTCCGCCCCCACCTCCGCAAACAGCGGATAATGCACCACCTGCACGAACCAAATCAGTCCGCACAACATCGCCGAAGAAACCAGCGAAACAATCAGCACCGCGTCTGTCACAAACCCATCGTAGCTACGCCTATTTGCCCGCCGCCGGAATAACCAGCTTGTACACACCCACCCCAATGGCGAACGCCACAGTCGAACCGTCATCGCCACGGACCACCCGAATCTTGTTCACCGCGTTCCCGAAACTCAACTTCGACCAAGTCTTCCCCCCATCGGTCCTCCCGAAACCATTGGGCACCGCGCCAACCCAGCCGGTCTCGGCATCCACAAACGCCACCCCAAATTGTCACACGCCGTGGTCGTCCACCATCGGAAGCTCCACTTAAGTCTTGCCACCGTCGGTGGTCTTGGCGACAAACCGCTTCGACGCGGTGGTGTCCGGGTTGTACTACTGGATCGTGACATACCCCGTCTCGGGAGTGGGAAACGAGATCTTCCACGTCGTCTCAAACGACCGGGCGGATCGGTACACCTTGGTCCACGTCGCCCCGCCGTCTTCCGTCCGCAGTATCAGAGCGTTGGACTGCTGCACATCCGATGGGCTGGCGGCTGCGAGGATGCCGATGCGGTCGGAGAAAAAGTGCACATCGAGAATCATGCCGCAGTGAGCGGCCATGTCCTTGGCGGTCCATGTTTTTCCGAGGTCGTGCGAGAACAGCAGCGAGGTCGGCCCAACCACGCGCCCAGCCGCCACCAGCAGCGTCTTGGTGTCGAGGTTCCCCGCGCTGATGAACGGATACCGCACGACCTCGATTGCGCACAGCCCCTTTACCGGGTCACCACTGACGACAACGGGGGTCCAAGTCGTTCCGCCGTCGTCCGTGCGGTATAGCGGGGTGTCGTCGGAGACGTCGGGGAAATAGTCCGGCCCGATGTTACCGGCGAAA
>JBBRUM010000458.1:0-3179 GCA_038247815.1 Tepidisphaerales bacterium
ATGGAACAGGCGGCGAGCGGGGCGGGAGGCGGAGCAGCCGCTGCCAGCGTCCAGCCGAGCTGGATCACCTTCGCTCAGGCCGTTTCGGGGCTGGTGGCGTACGCTGGGGCACTGTGGTGGCTGCGGAAATGGTTCCTCGAACCCATGACCGAGGCAACTGTCGCGGCGGGTCCGACGCCGGTGGTTCCTATTTCAAACATCCCATGACCATTGAGTATCGGCGAAACATCGGCGAGAAAGCGGGGCTGGGAAGCCTAAGGGTGATTGGCTGGCTGATGGTGGCGTTGGGGGTTGTGGGCGGGAGAGAGGTGTGGATCAGCTTGCCGTGGGCTTGGGCACAGAGCTGCCCGGCGGACTCGTGCCTTTCGTGTGGGTGCGTCGTGTTTGGTTGCGGCGGCGTCGAGCGGCTTGGCGTTTGCCCGACATCCGGCGACGTGGAGTTTCGCCGTGGCAGCGTTGTGCTGTTATGCGGTGTCCAGTGTTGCGATCGACTCGATTCCCACGGACGACGGCAATCCCAGAATTGATGTTCAATGGTGGACTAGCCCGTATCTGGCGTACCTGGGGTTGCTGCTTTGGCTGATGCGAAAGTTGATCGAGCCGCGTCACGCACCCCAGTCGGTGATCGCCGACTCGCCGGACGACTCGCCCGCTGACTCGCCTGGGCCCCCAACGTGACACCCGCCCGTTTACCTGTCACACTCCGGCGATGCCCACAACGCTCGTTCCCGGAAACAACGGACTCGAAAAGGTCGTCATCGAAACGTCGCACGGCGTAGCCGAGGTGTACCGGCAGGGGGCGTGCCTGACGCGGTACTTCGCCAAGGGTCGCGAGGTGATTTTCGTCTCGAAGTCGTCGCATTTTGCCAGGGGCAAAGCCATTCGCGGCGGCGTGCCGATCTGTTGGCCGTGGTTCGGGCCGCACCCGGGGGACCCCAAGTTGCCGCAGCACGGGTTCGCCCGGGCGATGGAGTGGGGCGTGGCTGAGATGTCCGAGGGGCGGGCGGTGCTCGAGCTGCTCAGCGGCGACGAGACGAAGAAGGTGTTCCCCCGGGCGTTTCGCCTGCGGTTCATCGTCACCGTCTCAGCCGACGGGCTGACGATGGCGCTGGAAACCACCAACACCGACCCGATCCCGTTCACCTTCGGTGACGCGCTGCACACGTACTTCAACGTCCCCGACGTCCGCAGCGTGCGGGTGACGGGGCTGAAGGACCACCGGTACCGCGACAAGGTGCTCGGCGGCGTGGTCAAGACGGAGATCCACGACGCAACGCCGCTCTCGGGCGAGACCGACCGGGTGTACTTTGACACCTACGGCCCCCACGAGATCCACTCGCCCACCGCTGGCGGCCCGGTTACCCGCGTGCACAAGTCCAACTCTTCCGACACGGTGCTGTGGAATCCGTGGGAGACCAAAGCCGAGGGCCTCGCCGACCTGGCTGGAAACCAGTGGCCCGGTTTCGTCTGCGTCGAAGCCGTCAACACCGCCGAGAACTCGGTGACGGTGGCCCCCGGCCAAACCCACACGACGATCTGCCGAGTGGAGGCGCTGTGACGGGGGCGAGGGTGTTTGCGTAGAAAGGGTGAGAGTCGCAAGAATAAACTGTTTTTGAGGACCGATGGCCGAAAGTAATGACAACAAGGATGGTGTGGAGGTCGCGGAGGAACTGGACGCGGAAATTCTGGCAGCGATCGACGAAGCCCACGAACAATTTCGCGCGGGACGGAGTTCCCCCGCCGGCGAAGTGAAGGTCGCGTGGCGCCTGGGCGGCGTTCCGACGAATCAGGCATCGCCAAAAGAGGGCACATGAAGGTCGCAATTGTTACCGGCGCGGGTCGGGGGATTGGGCGGGCGGTGGCGGTGCGGCTGGCGCGGGGGGGGTATGCGATGGTGCTGGTGTCGCGGACGGTGGTGGAGTTGGAGGAGACGGCGAGGTTGTGTGGTGGGGAGAATGTCGCCGTGTGCGTGGGGGATGTGACCTTGCCGAAGACGGCGGAGGAGGCGGTGGGGGTGGCGGTGTCGCGGTTCGGGGGGGTGTCGGCGTTGGTGCACTCGGCCGGGGTGGCTCCGCTCCTGCCGATTGAGGAGACGACGCCGGAGATTTTCCGGGAGGTGATCGACACGAATCTGACATCGGCGTATCTGTTCGCCCGGGCGGCGTGGGGCCCCCTTAAACGGGGGGGTGGCGGGGCGATCGTCAACATTTCGTCGATGGCGTCGCGCGATCCGTACAACGGGTTCTCGGCTTACGGTGCAGCCAAGGCCGGGGTAAACCTGCTGACGCTTTCCCTCAACCGCGAGGGGAAGGCGCATGGGATTCGGGTGTATGCAGTAGCGCCGGGGGTAGTGGAGACGGCGATGTTCCGCAAGTTGATGACGCCGGAGCAGTTTCCGACGGAAAACGCGTTGTCGGCGGATGAGGTCGCGGCTGTGGTGGAGCAGTGCGTCGGGGGGAGCTTGACGCATGCATCCGGGGAAACGGTGTTCCTGTCGAAGACGTGAGGTCGGGCCGGTCCGGTCCGGATACACTTTCCGTGGTATCGCCCGTTCGAGTACCGGAGCTCAAAGTCATGAAGATGTCTGCCGCAGCCGTGGTGTCGATGGCCGTTGGGTTGGTGTTGGTGTCGACGGGGGTCGCGTTGGGGCAGGGCAAGCAGGGCACCCGGTCGGTCACACTGCCGTTTAACCTGACTGACAACGTGGGCAATCAGTGGCTGATTTACGGTAACGGGATGGTGCAGCAGCAGGGGGGTAACGCGCCGGTTTTTGCGCAACTGGCGCAGGTTACGGTCAACGGGGCAAACATCAACATGCGCGGCAACCAGCAGGGGAAGGTGGATGAGAAAACGGGCGAGTTGCTGCTGGAGAACTTGGTGGCCGGTGGGGTGTCTGTCACGCGGCGGGTTCTGATAGACCCGGGTGAAGGATCGATCCGATTCGTCGACACGTTCAAGGCCGTGGGGAACAACGCCGGCAAGGCGGCGACGGTCAATCTGAATTACTCGAACAACTTCAATTTCGGAATCATGCAGGCGCGGACCGTGATGGACCCGCGCCGGAAGGACCAGCCGATGGGCTGGGCGGCGATGACGCACGGTAATCGTGCGATCCACCAGACGTGGGCGGCGGCGGGGTCGAAGTTGGCTCCGAAGATCAACTGGCCGGAGGGGTCCAA